>NZ_JBQEOE010000037.1:36602-54686 GCF_052045105.1 Lysobacter sp. 22409
CACCTCGGCCGCCAGCTTGCTGTGGCGCATGCCGTAGCCGAAATAGACCAGCAGGCCCAGGCTGACCCAGACCAGGAAGACCAGCTCGGACAACAGCCAGATCGAGAAGCCGATGCCGACAGAAGTGAGCAGAGAGGAGTAAGAAGTGAGCAGAGAGGAGTAAGAAGTGAGCGAAAAGCCGCTCTTGCCTTTACTCATTCCTCACTTCTCTCAACTCACTTCTGCGTTTGTATCAACTCACTCCTGCACCTCGGCCGCCAGCTTGCTGTGGCGCATGCCGTAGCCGAAATAGACCAGCAGGCCCAGGCTGACCCAGACCAGGAAGATCAGCCAGGTGATCGCGGCCAGCTCGGACAGCAGCCAGATCGAGAAGCCGATGCCGATCAGCGGGATCAGCGGCACTAACGGCGTGCGGAAGGCGCGGTGCAGGTCGGGCTTGCGCACGCGCAGCACCCACACCGAGGCGCAGATCACGATGAAGGCCGAGAGCACGCCGATGTTGACCAGCTTGGCGACCTCGCCGATCGGCAGGAAGCCGGCGACCAGGGCGGTGAAGATGCCGAGCACGATGGTCGGGCGGTGCGGCGTGCCGTACTTGGGATGGATCTTGGCGAACCAGCCCGGCAGCAGGCCGTCGCGCGACAGCGAGAACCAGATGCGCGCGGCGCCGAGCATGAAGGCGAACAGCACGCTGGCGATGCCGATCACTGCCGAGATCGAGATGGCCGCGGCGATCCACGGCAGGCCGAGGCGGGTGAAGGCTTCCGAGACCGGGGCGTCGCCGCCGAGGGTGGTGTAGGGCGCGATACCGGTCAGCACCAGCGACACCGCCAGATACAGCACCATCGACACGCCCAGCGACAGCAGCACCGCGCGCGGCAGATCGCGTTGCGGGTTCTTGGATTCCTCGGCGGCGGTGGTCAGGGTGTCGTAGCCGAACACCGCGAAGAACACCACCGCGGCGGCGGTCGCCACGCCTTGCAGGCCGAAGTGGCCGACGCCGTTGGCGTCGACGACGCGCTCGGGAATGAACGGCACCCAGTTGGCCGGGTCGATGTAGAACGCGCCGACGCCGATCACCAGCACCACCGCGATGACCTTGATCGCGACGATCAGGGTGTTGAAGCGCGCGCCCCATTCGGTACGGAACACCAGCAAAGCCGACACGCCGATCGTGGCCAGGGCCGCGATCAGGTTGAAGACGCGGCCTTCGCCGGTGCCGATGGCGCCCTGCGCCCATACCGGCAGATGGAAGCCGGCGCTGCCGAGCAGGGCCTGCACGTAGCCGGACCAGCCGATCGCGACCACCGCCACGATCAGCGCGTATTCGAGCAACAGGTCCCAGCCGATCAGCCAGGCCGGCAGCTCGCCCAAGGTGGCGTAGCTGTAGGTGTAGGCGCTGCCGGTGACCGGGATCATGCCGGCGAACTCGGCGTAGCACAGCGCCGCGGCGGCGCTGGCGATGCCGGCGAGCAGGAAGGCGAGGGCGACCGCGGGGCCGGCGTTGGTGGCGGCTTCGTGGCCGGCGAGGACGAACACGCCGACGCCGATGATGCCGCCGATGCCGATCGCGGTGAGCTGCCAGAGCCCGAGTACGCGGCGGAAATCCGTACGTTTGCTGGCCTCGGCCTGCAGTTGTTCCACCGACTTGTGCCGGAATACCTTGGCCACCAGGCTCATCGAACGCTCTCCCCGAATGATCACCGCATCATAGCGGCTGCGGCGGGCCGCGCTTCAATACGGGACCGTTCTGGGGCGGGATCGTCAAATCGCGGCAATGCCCATGCCTGATGATGGCCGGCCTGATGATGGCCGGCCCGACGATGGCGGGTCGGGCGCGCCTGTCGCGTCGGCACTGCGTCGGCGCCGGCACGCGGGCAGGCCGGCGTGGACGCGCCTGTATGCATACGAACTAGCGGAGAATCGACCGGTGAAGCGCAGTACATCTCTTAGACTGGCCTGGATCGTCTGCGGCGCGCTGGCCGGCGCGGCAGCGAACGCCACGCCCGCCCCCGTCGCTCCGGAGTCCTCGTCCGCCGTGCAGACCGCCGATAGCCCGCGCCTGATCGTGATCGCCCACCGCGGCGCCAGCGGTTATCGCCCCGAGCACACGCTCGAGGCCTATCGCCTGGCGATCCAACAGGGTGCCGACTTCATCGAGCCGGACCTGGTCGCGACCCGCGACGGCGAACTGGTGGTCCGCCACGAGAACGAGATCTCCGGTACCACCGACGTCGCCGACCACCCGGAGTTCGCCGACCGCCGCGTCAGCAAGGTCATCGACGGCGAGCGCCTCACCGGCTGGTTCACCGAAGACTTCACCCTGGCCGAACTCAAGACCCTGCGCGCACGCGAACGCATCCCGCAGATCCGCCCCGGCAACAAGCGCTTCGATGGCCGGTTCGAGATCGCGACCCTGCGCGAGGTGATCGCCCTGGCCAAGGAGCACAGCCGCGACGGCCGCGTCATCGGCATTTATCCCGAGACCAAGCATCCGACCTGGTTCGCCCTCGAAGGCAAGCGCATCGATGGCACGCCGATCCAGGTCTCGCTCGGCGAGAAGCTGGTGCAGACCTTGGTCGCCGAGGGCTTCACCGACCCGGCGCGGGTTTACATCCAGAGTTTCGAAGTCGCCAACCTAATCGAGCTCAAGCGCAGGATCCTGCCGAAGGCCGGCATCGACCTGCCGCTGGTGCAGTTGTACGGCGACTTCGAGCGCGACTGTCCCTACGACTTCGTCTACCACCTCGCGCACGGCAGCGACCTGAGCGCGATCTATGGCGATCTGGGCACGGCGATCCCGGGCGGCATCGGCGCCGGCACCGGCTATGCGGCGCTGACCGAAACCGCGGCGCTGAGCTGGATGCGGACGCACTACGTCGCCGGCCTGGGCCCGTCCAAGAGCAGCCTGCTGCCGCGCGTGGCCCTGCCGGCCAAGCGCGATGCCGACGGCGACGGCCATGCCTTGCTGACCACCCGCAACACCGGTTTCGTCCATCCGGTGCTCGGCCGCGCTTTGCAGCTCGGCTTGCAGGTGCACCCGTATACGGTGCGCGCCGAGGAACCCTTCCTGAGCCAGACCGCCAACGGCGTGGTCCAGAGCGCGCTCGGCGAGGCCCTGCAGCTCTACGCCCTGGGCGTGCAGGGCTTCTTCATCGACCAGCCCGACATCGGCGTGGCCGCGCGCAAGCTGTTTCTCGAACACAGCCGCATCGATCGGCGTCCGACGCCCTGAGGCCGCCGCGCCGCCGCTTCTGGGTAGGAGCGGCGTAAGCCGCGACAGAACGAAGCGGTGAAATACCACGTCTTCGTCCGCAGCCAGGGTCTGCGGCATACGAAAAAACAGACGCCGATTGTCCGGGCTTCGGTTGCGGCGCTGGCGTTAACTTCTTGCGCCGGACGTTCTAAGCGATAGCGCACCGCTTCCGGGTAGGAGCGGCGCGAGCCGCGATAGAGCGAAGCGGTGGAATACCACGTTGTAGTCCGCAGTCAGGGGCTGCGACATACGAAAAAAACAAGCGCCGATTGTTTGGGGCTTCGGTCGCTTCGCTGGCGTCAACTTCTTCGGTTGGTCGCGGCTTACGCCGCTCCTACAGTCGGCGATATCGTTAACCGATTCCCGATTCCCGATTCCCGATTCCCGAGTCAGCCCAACGCCGCCTGCAAGGTCGCCGAGCAATCGGCTTCGAGCTTGAGCGTGGCGATGTCGTCGGCGCGGGTCACGCCGCGGTTGAGCAGGGCCAGCGGCAGGCCGGCCTCGCGCGCGGCGCGGGCGAAGCGGAAGCCGGAATAGACCATCAGCGACGAACCCACCACCAGCATCGCGTCGGCTTCGGCCAGGGCCTGCTGGGCCGCGGCGACGCGCGCGCGCGGCACGTTTTCGCCGAAGAACACCACGTCGGGCTTGACCATGCCGCCGCAGTGGCCGCACACCGGCGTGGCGAAGCGCTCGAACTCCAGGCCTTCCAGGTCGGCGTCGCCGTCGGGCAGGACCGCCGCGTCGAGGTCGACCCAATCCGGATTGCGTTCGGCCAACTCGGCTTGCACCGACTCGCGCGCACGCCGCGCGCCGCAGTCGAGGCAGACGATCTCGTCCAGGCAGCCGTGCAGATCGACCACGTCGCGGCTGCCGGCACGTGCGTGCAGGCCGTCGACGTTCTGGGTCACCAGCGCATGCGGGCCGTCGCGTTCCTGCCAACGCGCCAGCGCCTGGTGGCCGCTGTTCGGCCGTGCGCCGGCGAACGAAGGCCAGCCGACGAAGCTGCGCGCCCAGTAACGGGCACGGGCGCGGGCGTCGCCGACGAAGGCGCGGAAATCGATCGGCGGCTTGCGCTGCCAGGCGCCGTTCTCGTCGCGGTAATGCGGGATGCCCGAACCGGTGCTGAGGCCGGCGCCGGTCAGCACGAACACGCGCCGGTGCGGACGCAGCCACTCGTACAGGGCCTGTGCGGCGGTGTGCGCATCGCGGGTGTCGGCGGCGTTCGGATTCATTCGGGGGCGTGATCGCAGGTGGGCAGGGCTGTACGTTAGATGGCGGCGAGGCGGTGGCTATCCAAGGTCGGCGCCGCGCCGCGGCAACGCCGGTGTGGCAGCGTCGGTCTGGCAAAAAGAAGACCGCCCGAATCGCTTCGGGCGGCCTGGCGTACCACGGCGGGGCGCGCGCGGTCGCCGGGGGGAGGTCAGGTTTCCGGGCTCACCACATCAGGCCGGCGCCGACGGTCACGCCGACATCGCCCTTGGAGTTGCTGTTGCCGGAGAATTTATAGACCCAGCGGCCGTCTTCGCTGATCGTCGAGACGCCGATCGCGAAGCCGGTTTCGCCGCGGAACGAGCTCGCCGCGATCGCCGCCATGCTCTTGCCGGGCATGTAGGACTGCGGCAGGCCCGCGACCGCCATCGCCGAAGCGACGCCGGCGCTGGCCTTGTCGTCGAGCTGGCCGATCTCGCGACGCAGGCCGTTGCCCCAGTTGTCGGTGTACTGGTTGGAGGTGGTGATGGCGCGGTTGACGCCGTCGTTGAGCTGCTGGACGTTGACCGCATCGGTGTTGGAGGTGCCGGCGCGGACGTTGCGGATCTGCACCGAGCCGCCGCCGTTGTTGAGGGTCACCTGAGTGGTGTTGACGCTGCCGTCGACGTTGGTGTCGTAACGCACCGTGCCGGCCTGCGAGGAGCGCAATTGGGCGACGTTGACCGCGTCGTTGTCCTGGCTGCCGGCGGCGACGTTGACGATCTGGCGCTGCGCGCTGGCGGTGCCCACCGAGACGGTGTTGGCGCGGTCGGCCACCGCGCCCTGGCCGAGCGCGACCGCGCCCGACGCCGTCACGCTGGCGCTTTCGCCGACCGCGACGGCATTGGTCGCCGACGCCGAGATGCTGCTGTTGGCGCCGACCGCGGTGCTGCCGTCGGCGTTGACCCGGGCGTTGCCGCCGATCGCGGTGTCGTTGTCGCCCGCGGCGTAGGCATCGCCGCCGATCGCGACCGCATGCTGGCCCATGGCGCTGGCGCTGGCGCCCGCGGCGATCGCGCGCGTGCCGGCGCCGACCGTGGCGTTGCCGGTGCCGTCGATGGCGATGCGCGGTTCGGGGATGCCGCCCGGTGGCAGGTTGTCGATGCGGTTGTTGATGTTGGTCAGGCTGGCATCGACCGCGGCGAAAGCGGCGCCGACGTCCTGGTAGCTGCCGCCTTGCACGGTGAAGCTCGGTGCGCCGAAAACGCCGCCGCTGAAGCTGGCGCCGGCGCCGAAGATCGAGGCGATGCCGTCGCCGAAGCCCTGCACCTGGCCGCCGTTGACGGCCTCCAGGCTGCCGGCGGCGATCTGGCCGTTGGCGACGTTGTCCAGGGTGGTGCCGGTGCCGGCGGGGCCGCGCAGGGTGGCGCGGGTGTAGTCGGGGTTGCCGCTGCCGTCGTCGTCGTACTTCACCGCGAAGGCATCGTTGCCGGCGAGGCCGCCGTCGAGCGCGCTCAGCGCCGCGCCGACGTCGTTATAGGTATTGCCGCCGATGACGTAGTTGGGCGCGGTGAAGCCGCCGCCGATGTTGAAGGTGGCGCCGCCGCCGAACAGCGCCGCGGTCGAGGTGCCCAGGCTGAACAACTGGCTGCCGTTGACCGCCTGCAGGCTGCCGGCCGCGATCGCGCCGCCGGCGAGGTTGTCGATCACGGTGCCGGTGCCGGCCGGGCCTTGCAGGGTAACGTTGCCGTAGTCGGGGTTGCCGCTGCCGTCGTCGTCGTAGCGCACGGCGAAGGCGTTGCTGCCGGTCAGGCCGCCGTCGAGCGCGGTCAGCGCGGCGCCAACGTTGTTGTAGCTGTTGCCGCCGATGACGTAGTTCGGCGCGGTGAAGGTGCCGCCGGCGTTGAAGGTGGTACCGCCGCCGAACAGGTTCGCCACCGATGTGCCGATGCCGAATATTTGGCTGCCGTTGATGGCGTCGAAGCTGGCGGCGGCGATCTGGCCGGCGGCGAGATTGCCGATCAAGGTGCCGGTGCCGGCCGGGCCGCGCAGGGTCACGTTGCCGTAATCGGGATTGCCGAGGCCGTCGTCGTCGTATTGCACGGCGAAGGCATCGGCGTTGGCCATGCCGGCATTGACCGCGGCGAATGCGTCGCCGGCGTTGTTGTAGCCGTTGCCGTCGATGATGAAGTTCGGCGCGGTCACGGTGCCGTCGGCAGCCACCAAGGCGCCGGCGCCGAGGCGCTGCGCATTGGACTGGCTGATCGCGAAGATCTGGCTGCCGTTCACCGCCTGGGTGCTGCCGGCGGCGATGACGCCCGCACCGAGGTTGGAGATGACGGTGCCGCCCGGGCCCTGCAGGGTGACGTTGCCGAAGTCGGGCGTGCCGCCGAGGTCGTCGTACTTGACCGCGAACGGATCGGCCGCGGCGTTGGCCAGCGCGCCCTGCAATTGGGCCACGTTGACCGCATCGGTGCCGGTGCTGCCGGCTGCGACGTTGGTCAGCTTGCGGGTCGAGCCGGCTGCGCCGATCGAGACTTCGCCGGCCGAGGTCTGCGGCGCGACCAGGCCGAACGCGGTGTAGCCGCTCTGCGCGCCGATCGCGGTGCTGGAACCGGCGCCGAGCGCGACGCTGTTGGCGTGGGTCGAAGTCGCGCCGAAGCCGAGGATGGTCTGGCGGTTGGCGTTGCCGAAGCTGTTGTCGCCGATCACCACCGAATTGCCCAGGCGCGCGGCGTAGTTGGTGTCGGGGCCGCCGACGAAGCCCTGCGAGGCCGCGGTGACGGTCGGCAGCTGATGGCGGGCGTTGGTGCCCATGACGATGGTGTTGGAGCCGTTGGCATAGCTGCCGTCGCCGATGATGACCTGGTTGTTCTGCGCGGCATTGGTGCTCCAGGTGCAGGCCAGGCCGATGATCACGCACGAGGCGTTGTTGTTGTTGCCGGTGTAGTTGCTGTCCTGGAACTGGATGTAGCTGTCGGACTGCACCGCGCCGATCAGAGTCAAATGGTTCGCGGGCTGGTTCCCGTCCAGGTCGAGTACGTTCGGCGCCTGCACCAGGTTGAGGATCAGCGACAGATACGAATAATTGAAGTTGGCGCGATCGATGGTCAGGCAGCCGCTGCCGAGCAGGCCGCAGGCCTGGTAGTCGTTGCCGAGCAACCAGTTGCTGAGATAAGCGCTGATGCCGGGCAGACTGTTGTTGGCCGGGTCGGGCGGTTGGATCACGCTCATCGGCGAGGCCATGCCGCCGTCGTCGAAGGCCATCGAATCCCAGGTGGAACTGTTGGGTATGCCATCGAACACCAGCGGCAGCAGCGGTGCTTCCTCGTCGAGCAGTTCATCGCTGGCGATCGGTTGTTCGCCGTTGGAAGACGAGGTGTCTTCGCTGCTTTCGATCGCGGGCGCGGCCAGTGCGGAGCCGTCTTCGGCGGCGCTGGCGAACAAGGGCGTGGCGGCCAGGCCTAGCGCGAGGCACCAGCAGGCGGTCGATCGAAACAGGGGTGTGCGCGTCGTTCGCAGGCCGTGGGTGCGGATGTCGTGCGTGGCTGCCGATGCGGTGGTCAGAAGCATTCCGTTCTGCGTGTCGCGCTGATTCATGGCAACAGTCTCCGTCTACGATCGTTGCGGTGAGCCGATCGATAGCGCAGGACGGAGCGCACGCCAGCCGGCCGTTATGGCCGCGATTCGTTCTTCGTCCCCGGGTATCGCTGCTGCCGCGTTCGCTGGCACGACAGTCATCGGCTGATGCAGGCTAGGTAGCCCATCTACGCAATACACTCATGCAGCATCACCTTCACTCACGCGAGATCACGCGAGCCAGTGTGTGATTTGCACGGTTTCTCGACGTCAGCCGCCCCCTGCGGCTGCTATGAAAGTCCGCAGTGACTATTCAATTGTTCGCGCGCACGATGGTGCACAGATAACCCATGCCGCGCACGGCGCGCAGAGGCAACGGCAAGGGGCTCATCAGCGCGACTTTCTTGCGCAGACGATAGATCAGCATTTCCAGGCGGTGCGGGTCGAAATCGTAGACATCGCTGGTCAAGGAACCGATCAGACTGTCGTGCGAAACCGGATGGCCGCCGGCGCCGGTATTGACCAGGCGTAACAAGACACTGCGCTCGGGCGCGCTGAGGTCGATGGAAGATCCGTCCGGCGTGCGCAGGGTCCAACCGTCGAGGGCGAGTTCCCATTCGCTCAGGCCGGCGCTGCTGCGCGACGGCATCGCACGCATGTGGTGTTGCAGGCTGTGCATCGCGGTGATGACTGCGGCGAGTCCGTCGAGGTCGACCGGTTTGGGGAAACAAGCGTCGGCGATCTCGCGATAGGACTCGGTCTGGCAGCCGTTGCCGGCATCGGCATCGAGCATGACGATGCCGATGTCGGAATGTTGGCGCAGGTGCAGGGCGACCGTGCGCGGATTGTCGTCGGGCAGGTCGCTGGCGATCACTGCGATATCGCAGGGCGAACTGAGCAGGTTGCGGTATAGCGCGGTGGCGTTCGCGCATTCGACGACGGCGAACTGGCGCATCTGCAGCGAATGCAGGATCTGTTGTCTCAACATCGGGTCGCGTTCGACCAGCGCGATGCGTCGGTCGTTGCGGTTGGAACTGGAACCGGACGAGCTTGCGGCTTGGACCACGGAGATGGCGGCCATCCTGATGTCCCCTGTTGATCGAAATCCTGTCGTTTCGCTTGCGCGCACCGACGCCGTCGATATCCAAAATCAGGTTAGTTGGGCTCCACTTGGACCGAATGTGACATAAGTCGAGCTTCGTCGAAAGTGCGGAAATTCTTTGGAAATCTTTAGATCGTGATAACGGTGGTTATGTGCCTTCCAACGACAAAAAGGCCGCCCACCGGACAGGTGGGCGGCCTTTTGCGTTGCAAAACCTGAAGGGCGGGCCTGAATTATTTATTCTTGGGTTCGCCGGCCGCCGGGGCGGTCAGGCCGCGGCGCTCCAGCAGGGGCTCGATCTTCGGCTCATGCCCGGCAAAATCGCGGAACAGCTGCAGGGCGTCCTTGCTGCCGCCGCGCGAGAGCAGGGTGGCGCGGAAGCGGTCGCCGTTCTCGCGGGTCAGGCCGCCGTGCTGCTTGATCCACTGCACCGTGTTGGCGTCCAGCACTTCCGACCAGATGTAGGCGTAGTAGCCGGCCGCGTAGCCGCCCATGATGTGGCTGAAGTACGGGGTGCGGTAACGCGGCGGCACCGGCGTGTAATAGATGCCGTCCTTCTTCAGCGAAGCGGTCTCGAAGGGCATCACGTCCTTGGCCTTCGGCACCTGGGCGGCGTCGCCGATCTGGTGCAGGTTCTGGTCGAGCATGGCCGCGCCGAGGTACTCGGTGGTGGTGAAGCCCTGGTTGAACTTGGAAGCGGCCAGGACCTTGTCCAGCAGTTCCTTCGGCATCGGCTCGCCGGTCTGGTAGTGCTTGGCGTAGTTGGCCAGCACCGACGGCCAGTCGGCCCACATCTCGTTGACCTGCGAGGGGAACTCGACGAAGTCGCGCGGCACGCTGGTGCCGGAGAAGTAGGGGTACTTCACGTTCGAGAACATGCCGTGCAGGGCATGGCCGAACTCGTGGAACATGGTGGTGACCTCGTCCCAGGTCATCAGGGTCGGCTTGCCGGCCGGCGGCGCCGGGATGTTGAGGTGGTTGGCCACCACCGGCAGGGTGCCGAACAGTTCGGACTGGTCGACGTAGGAGTTCATCCAGGCGCCGCCGCGCTTGGAATCGCGCGCGTACATGTCGGCGATGAAGATCGCCAACTGCTTGCCGTCGGCGTCGAACACGTCGTAAACGCTGGTGTCCGGGCGGTACAGCGGCAGGTCGGTGCGCTGCTTGAACTTCAGGCCGTAGAGCTGGCCGGCGGCGTAGAACACGCCGTTCTCGAGCACGTTCTTCATCTCGAAGTAGGGCTTGAGCTGGGCTTCGTCGAAGGCGAACTTTTCCTTGCGAACCTTCTCGGCGTAGAACGCCCAGTCCCAGGGCTCGAGCTGGAAGCTCTTCTCGCCCTTGGCGGCCTGTTCCTTGTCGATCATCGCCTGCAGGTCGGCGGCTTCGCGCTTGGCGTTGGCGACCGCGGCCGGGGCGAGTTGGCCGAGCATGTTGTTGACCGCCTCGGGGTTCTTGGCGGTCTCGTCCTCGAGCACGTAGGCGGCGTAGTTCGGGTAGCCCTGCATCTTGGCGCGTTCGGTGCGCAGGGTGACGACCTTGGACACCAGCGCGGTGTTGTCGAAGGCGTTGCCGCGGCTGTTGCGCGCGACCGAGGCCTTGTGCAGCTTCTCGCGCAGGGCGCGGTTGGTCAGGTCGGTTTCCGGGGGCTGGCCGGTGGTGTTGAGCAGGGTCAGCAGGTACTTGCCTTCCAGCTTGCGCGCCTTGGCCGCTTCGGCCGCGGCGGCGATGCGCTCGTCGGACAGGCCGTCGAGTTCGGCCTTGCTGTCGACGACGATGGCCGAGTCCTTGACCTCTTCGAGCACGTTCTCGCTGAACTTGGCGCCCAGTTCGGCCAGTTCGGCGTTGATCGCCTTCAGACGGGTCTTCTGCGCGTCGCTGAGGTTGGCGCCACCGCGGACGAAGTCGGTGTAGTAACGCTCGACCAGGCGCACGCCCTCGGCGTCCAGGCCCAGCGAATCGCGCTGGCCGTACAGGGTCTTGATGCGTGCGAACAGCTTGGGATTGAGGTTGATCGCATCGCGGTGGGCCGACATCTTCGGCGCGTATTCCTGCATGAGCTTCTGCCGCACCGGGTTGGTGTCGGTGCTCATCAGGTTGAAGAAGGTCGAGGTCGAGCGGGCGAGGATGCGGCCCGAACGTTCCAGCGCCAGGATGGTGTTGTCGAAGCTCGGCGCGTCGGCGCTGTTGGCGATCGCGTCGATTTCCTTGAGCTGGTCGGCCATGCCGCGATCGAAGGCGGGCGCGAAATCGGCGTCCTTGATCTTGTCGAACTGCGGGAACTGCAGCGGCAGCGGGCTCTCCTGGAAGAACGGGTTCGCGTTCGATTGAGCGTTGGCGGTCACGGCTTGGTCTGCTTTGGTCTGGGCCTGGGCATTGTGGGCAAGGCTGGTACCGGTGGCGAACAGGGCCACGGCCAACGCCAGCGCGAGGGGATGCTTCATCGTGCGGAACCTCGTCAATAGGAACCTTAAAGCCTAACCGACCCCGGGCAGGGGCGGCCCGTGACGAAAGGCATGGCCGCCCGGGGCGGGCCCGCGAGGCCGGGCAAAGCATGACCAAGGGGCCAGGTTCGCCGGCGGCGGCCGGTTTACACTCCGGCGCAGTTCATCAGGGAGCGGGGCGATGGCGCAGGGCAGCCGGCACACAGGACGGGCGTCAGGACGGGCCTCGTGACGGCGCCGAGCGCACAGCGTTTCGTGCCGATGCTGCACGTCGCCCAGGTGCCGCGCGCGGTAGCCTTCTACGCCACCTTCGGCTTCGCTATCGGCAACGCCCACTACGAGCCCTCCTGCGGCGACGATCCGGTCTGGGTCTCGCTGCAGAGCCCCGGCGGTGCCGAGCTGATGCTGGTGCTGGCCGACGGGCCGGTCGACGACACCGTTCAGGCGGTGCTGTTCTACGTGTATTGCGACGACGTCGCGGCGATGCGCGAGCGCGTGCTCGCCGCAGGTATCGACGCCGGCGCGATGGCCTATCCGTTCTACCGCCCCAAGGGCGAGTTCCGGGTCAGAGACCCGGACGGTTACGTCCTGATGGTCACGCATCACGACTGAAAGCTTTCGCACTCCAGTTAAAGCTTTTGCATTCCAGGTTTCTGCCTATTCCATGCTGTTTCTTCCGGAGCACGATCCGATGCCTCAACTGCCGATGTCCCGTTCGACCCTGCGCGCGCCGCGCCTGCCCTCCGTCGCCCGCCTGGCCCTCGCGGTCTGCCTCGCCTCGGGTTTCGCCACCAGCGCCTTCGCGGCCGAGACCACGCGTTACCTGGCCCTGGTCGACGGCGGCAAGCAGGCCGGCCAGCAGGTCGTGACCCGGGCCGACGACGGCACCACCACGGTCGATTTCATCTTCAAGGACAACGGCCGCGGCCCCGAGCTCAAGGAGACCTACACGCTGGCGAAGGACGGCACCTACCAGACCTACCAGGTCCAGGGCACCTCGACCTTCGGCGCGAAAGTCGACGAGAGCTTCCGCCGCGAGGGCGACAAGGCGGTGTGGAAGTCGCTGTCCGATTCGGGCGAGGCGACCGTATCCGGTCCCGGTCTGTACGCACCGCTCGGCGGCACCCCGGCCGGTTTCTCCGTGGTGCTCAATGCGCTGGCCAAGCGCAGCGACGGCAAGCTGCCGCTGCTGCCCAACGGCAGCCTGAGCGCGCGCAAGATCGACGAGGCCGAAGTCACTCGCGACGGCAAGACCGAGAAGGTGCAGCTGCTGGCGATGACCGGGCAGGGCTTCACCCCGAACTTCGCCTGGGCCACCACCGGTGCGGAACCGCGCTTGTTCGCCTTCATCTATCCCGGCTATCTGCAGCTGATCGAGGAAGGCTGGCAGGGCAACGCCGCGGCCCTGGAGACCCGCCAGAAAGCCGCCGAAGGCAAGCTGTTGGTGGATTTGCGGCAGAAGCTCGGCCACCGCTTTTCCGGCACCACTCTGCTGCGCGACGTGCGCGTGTTCGACAGCGAGAAGGCCCAGCTCGGCGAGGCCACCGACGTGATCGTCGCCGACGGCAAGATCGTCTCGGTCGGCAAGGCCGCGGCGTCGCTGAAGTACGACCGCAGCGTCGACGGCGGCGGCCGCGTGCTGATGCCGGGCCTGTTCGACATGCACGGCCACCTGTCGCGCTGGGACGGTGGCCTCAACATCGCCGCGGGCGTGACCACCGTGCGCGACATGGGCAACGACAACGCGACCCTGCAGCAGATGATCGGCGAGATCAAGGCCGGCACGCTGTTGTCGCCGAACGTGGTGCCGGCCGGCTTCATCGAGGGCGAGAGCAATTTCTCGGCGCGCAACGGCTTCGTCATCAAGGACATCGCCGGGGCCAAGTCGGCGGTCGACTGGTACGCCGCCAACGGCTATCCGCAGGTGAAGATCTATAACTCCTTCCCGAAGGAGCTGCTGCGCGAGACCGCGGCCTATGCGCACAGCAAGGGCCTGCGCGTCAGCGGCCACGTGCCGGCGTTCATGCGCGCCCAGGACGTGGTCGACCAGGGTTACGACGAAGTGCAGCACATCAACCAATTGCTGCTGAATTTCTTCGTCGACGACAAGACCGACACCCGCACTTTGCAGCGCTTCTACCTGGTCGCCGACAAGGCCGCCGACCTCGACCTGGATTCCAAGCCGGTGCAGGACTTCATCGCGACCCTGGCGAAGAAGCAGATCGCGATCGACCCGACCCTGGCGACCTTCGAGTTCCTGCATCAGCGCGACGGCGAGTTGTCGCCGATCGTCGAGGGCATCGCCGACCACCTGCCGCCGGACGTGCAGCGCGGTCGTCGTTCGGCCGAGATGAACATCCCCGACGATGCGACCGCGGCGCGCTACAACAAGTCCTACGCCAAGGCGGTGGAATTCGTCGGCCGCGCCTACAAGGCCGGCGTGCCGCTGCTGGCCGGCACCGACGAGGTGCCCGGCTTCACCCTGCAGCACGAACTGGCCCTGTACGTGCGCGCCGGCCTGACCCCGTCGCAGGCCTTGCAGGTCGCGACCTGGAACGCCGCCAAGGTCGCCCGGGTGCTCGACGACCGCGGCTCGGTGACGGCCGGCAAGCGCGCCGACCTGATCCTGATCGACGGAGACCCGACCCGCGACATCGCCGACATCCGCAAGGTCTCGTTGGTGCTGCAGGGCGACACCGCCTACTACCCGAGCGAGGTCTACGACGCCCTGGGCGTGAAGCCCTTCGCCGCACCGGCCAAGGTCGCCGCGGCGAAGTAAGCCGAAGCAAACCCGCCCGAGCGGTTCGCGGCCCTGAGGTCGTCCCCGTGGCGGTTCCAGTACTCCCAGGCCGTTCCCCCCTTTGAAAAGGGGGGCAGGGGGGATTTGCTCTTGCCCAACTGCCAAGCCCGCCGATCGGCTAGAAAGCCCATTCGAGCACGGGCTCTTTAATGGTTTGGTAACATTCGCCGGTCAATGAGCCGCCACCGGCGCGGGCAGTCCGCGTCACGGCCGTCAAGGGACGGTCCGATCGCCCATCGCCGTACGCGCGTGCCCGAGGGAGCACGGCGGCGGCGGTTTCCCACGAACTGGCGCCCCACGCGCCGCGTCCATCGAGAAACCCGACCATGTTCCAGCACTTGCGTGCTCTCCGCAGCCCTGCGCCCCGTAGTCACGCCCTGGCCGTCGCTATCGGCCTGACCCTCGCTTCCGCCACCGTTTTCGCCCAGGAGCCAGCGCCCGCCACGGCTGCACCGGCCGAAGGCGAGGCCAAGACCCTCGACGCCCTGATGGTCACCGCCCAGCGCAAGGTCGAACGCGCCAAGGACGTCCCGGTCGCGCTGACTACGGTCGACCGCGAGAAGCTGCACGTGCTCGGTTCCGGCGGCGGCGATATCCGTTTCCTGTCCGGCCGCCTGCCCAGCCTCAACATCGAGTCCTCGTTCGGCCGCGCCTTCCCGCGTTTCTACATCCGCGGCCTGGGCAATACCGATTTCGACCTCAACGCCTCGCAGCCGGTCTCGCTGGTCTATGACGACATCGTCCTGGAGAACCCGCTGCTGAAGGGCTTCCCGGTGTTCGACCTGGAGAACGTCGAACTGCTGCGCGGCCCGCAGGGCACGCTGTTCGGCCGCAACACCCCGGCCGGCGTGGTCAAGTTCGAGTCGGCCAAGCCGACCCGCGAGCTGGAAGGCTACGGCCAGGTGTCCTACGGCACCTACGGCACCACCAATTTCGAAGGCGCCATCAGTGGCCCGCTGGGCGCCAACTGGTCGGCCCGCGCTTCGGCGATGTACCAGCGCCGCGACGACTGGGTGACCAACACCAATCCGAACGCCCGCAGCAACGGCGAACTCGAAGGCTACGACGAATCCGCCGTGCGCCTGCAGCTGCAATACGACGGCAGCGACACCTTCAACGCCTTGTTCAACGTCCACTCGCGCCACCTCAACGGCACCGCGCGTCTGTTCCGCGCCATGCTGTTCAAGAAGGGCACGAACGATTTCGCCGACGGTTTCGACATCGACGAGGTCGGCATCGACGGCCGCAACTCGCAGAAGCTCGAAAGCTACGGCGCCAGCGCGCGCCTGAGCTGGGAACTGCCGAACGAGCTGACCCTGTACTCGATCACCGGTTACGAAACCGCCGACTCGTTGAGCCGCGGCGACATCGACGGCGGCGTCGGCGCGATGTTCCTGCCCGGCGGCAGCACCCCGGTCGGTATTCCGTTCGCCGCCGAGTCGGCCGACGGCCTGCCGGACCACCGCCAGTGGACCCAGGAATTCCGCATCGAATCGAGCTACGCGGGCCCGCTCAACTGGCAGGCCGGCCTGTTCTATTTCGACGAAGACATCACCGTCGACAGCCTCAACTACGACAGCCTCGCCGGTGGCGTGCAGGCCGGTCATGCGCAGCAGAAGCAGCGCAACAAGGCCTGGGCTGCGTTCGGCTCGCTCGAATACGAGGTGACCGAGCGCTTCAAGCTGCGCGGCGGCCTGCGCTACACCCAGGACAAGAAGGACTTCAGCGCCAGCGTGCTGCAGAGCGCGCCGTTCGGTGCGCCGGTGTCGGGCCCGTTCAAGGTCCGCACCGACGTCGACGACGTCAGCTGGGACATCAGCGGCGTGTTCCAGGCCACCCCGGACATCAATCTGTACGCGCGCATCGCCAAGGGCTTCCGCGCGCCCAGCATCCAGGGCCGCCTGCTGTTCCAGACCCCGCCGCAGCCGTCGGTCGCCGATGCCGAGAAGGTGATCTCGTACGAAGCCGGCCTCAAGGCCGACCTGTGGGACAAGCGCGCACGTCTCGGCGTCGCCCTGTTCCGCTACACCGTCGACAACCAGCAGCTCAACGCGGTCGGCGGCGCGCTCAACCAGACCATCCTGGTCAACGCCGACAAGACCCTCGGCCAGGGCGTGGAAGTCGACCTCGACGCCTATGTCACCGACAACCTGATGGTCACCTTCGGCGCCAGCTATAACGACACCGAGATCCAGGACAGCAACCTGTTCGTGGCTCCCTGCGGCGGCGGCTGCACCGTCACCGACCCGACCGTAGTGCGCAACGGCCAGACCCTCGCGGCGATCGACGGCAACCCGCTGCCGCAGGCGCCGAAGTGGGTCTACAACGTCACTGCGCGCTACAGCCTGCCGCTCGCCAACGGCAACGAGTTCTACGTCTACACCGACTGGGCTTACCGCAGCGAAGTGAACTTCTTCCTGTACGAGGCCCGCGAGTTCCGCGGCAAGGATCTGCTCGAAGGCGGCCTGCGCATCGGTTACCAGTGGGACAACGGCCGTTACGACGTGGCTCTGTACGGCCGCAACATCCTCAACGAGAAGCGTGCGGTCGGCGGTATCGACTTCAACAACCTGGTCGGTTTCGTCAACGACCCGCGCATCGTCGGTGCGGAGTTCAAGGCTTCGTTCTGATCCGAGCCTGCATTGCGTTGTTGCGAACGGCCCGCCCTGTGCGGGCCGTTCGTTTTTGCGGGTGAAGGGATGCGCTTGCGAGCCACTGGCTCGCGCATCCATGAACGCCAGGGCGCCATGCGCCCTGGCCGGGCCGGGCCGGGCCGGGCCGCAGAGACTTCAGAGCGATGTCGCGGTAAAGCCCTGGATCCCCGCCTTCGCGGGGATGACGGCAAGAGCGAAACGCTGCTGCCTGGAGGCTCGACACCGTGCTCGTCGTCCCCGCGTAGGCGGGGACCCAGAGACTTCAGAGTGAGGTCGCGATAAAGCCCTGGATCCCCGCCTTCGCGGGGATAACGGCAAGAGCGAAACGCTGCTGCCTGGAGGCTCGACGCCGTGCTCGTCGTCCCCGCGTAGGCGGGGACCCAGAGACTTCAGAGTGAGGCCGCGGTAAAGCCCTGGAACCGGCCTTCGCGGGGATGACGGCAACAGCGAACTGGATGCAGCTGCAACCTCAAAGCCGTATCCAGCCCCCAGACACCGCCACCGCGAAGCGTTATGGTGCGTCCAGTCCCCAGGGAGTCCCCGCGATGACCACCGCCTACGATTTCTCAGCCGTCGACATCGACGGTCAGAACCAGTCGCTCGATCGCTATCGCGGCAAGGTGCTGCTGATCGTCAACGTCGCCTCGAAATGCGGGTTCACCCCGCAGTACACCGGCCTGGAAAAACTCGAGCGCGACTATGCCGCGCGCGGTTTCGAAGTGCTGGGCTTTCCCTGCGACCAGTTCGGCCACCAGGAGCCCGGCAACGAGGCCGAGATCAAGGAATTCTGCTCGCTGACCTACGAGGTGAGCTTCCCGCTGTACGCCAAGATCGACGTCAACGGCGACCGGGCGCATCCGCTGTGGAAGTGGCTCAAGGACGAGAAGGGCGGCTTCCTCGGCATCGACGCGATCAAATGGAATTTCACCAAGTTCCTGGTCGGCCGCGACGGCACCGTCATCAAGCGTTATGCGCCGACCGACAAGCCCGAATCGATCGCCGCCGACATCGAGAAAGCGCTGGCCTGAGGCGCACGCAGCGCTTTAGGGTAGGAGCGGCGT
>NZ_JBQEOE010000037.1:54722-60950 GCF_052045105.1 Lysobacter sp. 22409
GGAGCGGCGCAAGCCGCGACCGTGTCGGCGCAACGACGTCGCAGCCGACACCCGCCGACGGACCAGATCGCCGCCGCGTCGCTCGTATCCCAAGCCATTAGGCGGCCTCCGCCGCTTGTGGGGTCGTCCTGTTCGATAGCGAGATCTGCGGACGCTCGCGGCGCCACGCCTTCAAACCGAAACAAGGCCGCAGCCACGTCACGCGCCGGATCGCTTCGTGCAGCGCCCAGCAACCGAGCACGGTGCCGAGCAGAACGATGGCCGGCTCGACGACCGCGCCGAACTTGAGCGGCAGCACCCAATAAGCGATCAGTACGGTCAGGCTTTGGTGCAGCACGTACCAGGGGTAGACCGCTTCGGTGGCCCAGGGCAGCCAGCGGAACGGGCGGTTGAGCAGATGGTGCGACCAGCCCAGGATCGTGCAAATCGCCGCCCAGATGTACAGGCTGCGCACGGTCCAGATTGCGTACTGCACGCTGTCGGGCACGTCCTCTGGCAGCAGCCGGATCATCGCCAGATAGGCCGCGAACAGCGCCAGCGCCCAGGCCAGGGTGCGGCGGCGCAGGTGCAGCAGTTCCTGCCACAGGCCGGCCTCGTTGCCGAGCCAGTAGCCGTAGAGGAACACGGTGAAATAGATCGCGTGGCGGTACCAGTCGTGGATCAGGTCGCCGGTTTCCTCGAAATGCGGCTGCAGCAGGATCGAGCCGAGCGCCAGCGGCAGCGCCGGCAACACGACCAATTTCCAACGGCGCAGTGCGGCCAGCGCGGCATGGGCGCGGCGGCCGACGCCGTTGCGGAACAGCGGCAACACGGCCGCGAAGACCAGGGTGTAGACCCACAGATAGACCAGGTACCACAGGTGGTTCCAGGTAAAGCCGTACTCCCAGCCGTCGAAGGCCTCCGCCGGCCAGGGCTGGAAGCGGTAGTAGCGCAACAGGAAGTCGACGAAGCCCGGCTCGACCAGGCCGTTCGCCACGCCCTGGGCATAGGGCTGGATCGGCACGACCACCAGGCAGCCGAAGGTCAGCGGCAGCAGCAGCCGCCAGCTGCGTTGGGCGACGAAGCGGCCGAGCGAGCTGCCGCGCAACAGGAAGTGCACCGACAGGCCGGAGATCAAGAAGATCAGGTCCATGCGCCAGCGGTTCACGAACAGCATCGGCAACTGCAGGGTCTCCGACAGATGCGTGCTTTTGAGGTGCCAGCCCCAGTCGGCGACGTAGAGCATCGCCCAGTGATAGAGGATCAGCAGGGCGAAGGCGAGGGCGCGCAGGGCGTCGATGTCGTATCGGCGTTGCATGGGCGGTCACGGCAGTGGCGGAGCCGCAAGCCTGTGGCGACGGGCGTCGGCGAGCGATGCCGGGGTGACCGATGGCGGTTCATGGGGACGAATCGCGGTCCCCAGGGGACGACCGGTCGTCGCGTGCGACGGTCGCCGGGCGAGAATGCGCGCATGAACGACGATGTGTCCCCGATCCCCGCGGCCGCCAGCGCCGCCGCCCTTCCTCCCGCCCGTCCGGCCGTTCCGCCCAGCGCCTGGGACCGCTACCAACCCTGGCGCCGCACCGCCGAGATCCTGGGCTGGGTGATCCTGTTCGGGGTCAATGCGGTCGCCGGCAGCCTGACCACCTTGATGGACATCCGTCGTGCCGGCCTCGACATCCCGAATTGGGCGCCGCCGGTCTGGGAGGGCAGCAGTTGCCTGGTCGCGCTGGCGCTGGTGCCGGCCCTGGTCTGGTACACGCGCCAGGTCCCGTTCCATGTCGATACCTGGCGCCGCGCCGTGGCCCTGCACCTGCTCGGCAGCGTGGCCTGGTCGGTCGCCCACGTGACCGCCATGGTCGCCATCCGCAAAGCGGTCTACATCGGTCTGGGCGAAAGCTACGACTTCAGCCCCTGGGCGGCCGAATACGTCTACGAATACCTCAAGGACGTGCGCTCCTACACCTATATGGTGGTGTGGATCGAGGCCTATCGCCTGTTGCTGCGCCGTTGGCAGGGCGAAGCCAGCGTATTGACCGTCGCCGACGACGTGCCCGAGCCGGTCGTTCCCGAACGGCCGGAGCGCTTCCTGGTGCGTAAGCTCGGCAAGGAGTTCCTGATCGCCGCAGCCGAGGTCGAGTGGCTGCAGGCCTCGTCCAACTACGTCAACCTGCATCTGCGCGGACGCGACTATCCGCTGCGCACGACCATGGCCGGCATCGAGACTCAGCTCGATCCGGCCCGCTTCGTGCGCGTGCACCGCAGCTATATGGTCAACCTGGATTGCGTCGGCGAGATCGAGCCGCTGGAAAGCGGCGATGCGCGCATCACCATGAGCGACGGCACCCGCATCCCGTGCAGCCGGCGTTACCGCGGCGCCTTGCGCCAGGAGCGGCGCGCGGCCTGAATGGCGCGCTCTGTCGCGGCGGGCGTCGTGCCTGCCGCCCGGGTTTACTTCTCGACGAAGGCGCGCTCGAACACGTACTGGCCCGGCGTGCCGATGCGCGGCGAGGCGGTGAAGCCGCGCTGGTCGAGCACGCCGCGGAAATCGGCCAGCACCTGCGGGCTGCCGCAGATCATCGCGCGGTCGTGCTCGGGGTCGAGCGGCTCGATTCCGAGCAGGTCCATCATCCGCCCGCTTTCCATCATCTCGGTCAGGCGGCCGCGCTGGTCGCGGCCGGCGTACTCGAAGGCCTCGCGGGTCACGGCCGGGCAGTACTTGAGCTTGGAGGCGATCTGCTCGCCGAGGAACTCGTGGTGCGGCAGCTCGTTGACGATGTAGTCGCGGTAGGCCAGGTCTTTCTCGTTGCGCACGCCGTGGCAGAGCACCACCTTGTCGAAGCGCTCGTAGGTCTCCGGGTCTTTGATCACCGACAGCCACGGCGCCAGGCCGGTGCCGGTGCCGAGCAGGTACAGGTTGCGGCCGGGATGCAGGTCGTGGATCAGCAGGGTGCCGGTGGGCTTGCGCCCGATCAGCACGCTGTCGCCGGGCTGGATCGACTTCAGGCGCGAGGTCAGCGGGCCGTTCGGCACCTTGATGCTGAAGAACTCGAGCTGCTCTTCCCAGTTCGCGCTGGCGATCGAATAGGCGCGCAGCAGCGGCTTGTGCGAGCCGTCCGCCTGCTCGACCTGCAGTCCGATCATCACGAACTGGCCGTTCTCGAAGCGGAAACCGTCGTCGCGGGTGGTGGTGAAGCTGAAGTAGTCGTCCGTCCAGTGACGGACGTCCAGCACCGTTTCGGTGCCAAAAGCGGAGGACATGCGAGGATCGATCGGGTGGAGCGGGGCGCACATTGTACCCGAGCGATGAGAACGGTTCTTAAAGAGAGGAGTGAGTGGAGAGGGGTGAGGAGCGAGCAAAGCCGATACCGCCTCGCTCCCGCTTACTTCTCACTCCTCTCGGCTCGTTTTCTCATCCGCCCGCCCCAAAAACCCAGTCCTGTCAATGGGTTTCGCCTTCACGCCGGCATTGCGACAATCGCCCGGTCCCCCGCCAGCGGGGTAATCGATTGGAAACGATGCAAGACCAGAACACGCAGTCCGCGCAGATCGCAAACAAGATCGCCAAACTCATCGCCGTCGAGATCGGCGCCCAGACCGCCCAGGCCCTGTCCGCCATCGCTTTGCTCGACGAAGGCGCGACCGTGCCCTTCATTGCCCGCTACCGCAAGGAAGTGACCGGCGGCCTCGACGACATCCAGCTGCGCGACCTGGAATCGCGTCTGCGCTATCTGCGCGAGCTCGAAGACCGCCGCGCCGCGGTGCTCGAAAGCATCGCCGAGCAGGGCAAGCTGACCGACGAGTTGCGCGGCGACATCGAAGCGGCCGACAGCAAGGCGCGCCTGGAAGACTTGTACCTGCCGTACAAGCCCAAGCGCCGCACCAAGGCCCAGATCGCCCGCGAAGCCGGCCTGGAGCCGCTGGCCGACGGCCTGCTGGCCGACCCGACCCTGAGCCCGGAAGCCTTCGCCGCCGGCTTCGTCAGCGAGGAAAAGCAAGTCGCCGACGTCAAGGCCGCGCTCGAAGGCGCACGTGCGATCCTGATGGAGCGCTGGGGCGAAGACGCCAGGCTGGTCGGCGAACTGCGCGGCTGGCTGACTGAGGTCGGCGTGATCCGCGCCCGCGTCGCCGAAGGCAAGGAAGCCGAAGGCGCCAAGTACCGCGACTACTTCGACCACGCCGAATCGCTGGCGAAGATCCCCTCGCATCGCCTGTTGGCCCTGTTCCGCGCCCGTCGCGAAGAAGTGCTGTTCCTCGAACTCGAGCCCGGCGCCGATGCCGAGGCCGGCCACGCCTACGGCGAAGGCCGGGTCGCGCTCAACGCCGGCATCTCCGACCAGGGCCGCGCCGCCGACCGCTGGCTGCTCGATGCCTGCCGCCTGACCTGGCGCGCGAAGCTGCACCTGCACTTGTTGCTCGACCTGTTCGGCCAGGCCCGCGAGAAGGCCGAGGCCGAAGCCATCGACGTGTTCGGCGACAACCTCAAGGACCTGTTGCTGGCCGCGCCGGCCGGCCCGCGCGCCGTGCTCGGCCTCGACCCGGGCCTACGCACCGGGGTCAAGGTGGCGGTGGTCGATGCCACCGGCAAGTTCGTCGCCCACGACACCATTTACCCGCACGAGCCGCGCAAGCAGTGGGACCAGTCCCTGCACACGCTGCGCGCGCTGTGCATCAAGCACGGGGTCGAACTGATCGCGATCGGCAACGGCACCGCCTCGCGCGAAACCGACAAGCTGGCCGCCGACCTGATCAAGCTCGTGCCGGAAGCCAAGTTGACCAAGGCCGTGGTCAGCGAGGCCGGCGCCTCGGTGTACTCGGCGTCCGAGTTCGCTTCCAAGGAATTCCCCGATCTCGACGTCAGCATCCGCGGCGCGGTCTCGATCGCGCGGCGCCTGCAGGACCCGCTGGCCGAACTGGTCAAGATCGAACCCAAGGCGATCGGCGTCGGCCAGTACCAGCACGACGTCGATCAGTACCGCCTGGCGCGCGCGCTCGACGCCCGCGTCGAGGACTGCGTCAACGCGGTCGGCGTGTACGTCAACACCGCCTCGGCGGCTTTGCTGGCGCGGGTGTCGGGCCTGTCGAGCACGGTGGCCGAGAACATCGTCCGCCATCGCGACGAGAACGGCCCGTTCGCCTCGCGCAAGGCCTTGCTCAAGGTGCCGCGCCTGGGCGACAAGACCTTCGAGCAATGCGCCGGCTTCCTGCGCATCGTCGATGGCGAGCAACCGCTCGACGCCTCGTCGGTGCACCCGGAAGCCTATCCGGTGGTCGAACGCATCGTCCAACAGTGCGGACGCGAGGTGAAGCAGTTGCTCGCCGACCCGCAGTTCGTGCGCACCCTCAAGCCCGAGCAGTTCACCGACGATAAGTTCGGCGTGCCGACCGTGCGCGACATCCTCAAGGAAATGGAAAAGCCCGGCCGCGACCCGCGTCCCGAGTTCAAGGCCGCGCGGTTCGCCGACGGCGTCGAGGACCTCAAGGACCTGCAGGTCGGCATGATCCTCGAAGGCGTGATCAGCAACGTCGCCGCGTTCGGTGCCTTCGTCGACATCGGCGTGCACCAGGACGGCCTGATCCACATCTCGGCCTTGTCGGACAAGTACGTCAAGGACCCGCGCGAGGTGGTCAAGGCCGGCGACGTGGTCAAGGTGCGGGTGCTCGAAGTCGACATCCCGCGCAAGCGCATCGCCCTGACGCGCCGTCTCGACGACGCCGTGCCGGCGCCGCGTCCGGCCGGTGCGGGCGCCGAACGTAACGAGCGTAGCGACCGCAATGGCGGCCGCGGCAACGACCCGCGCGGCGGCCGTCGCGAAGCGCCCCCGGCCCGTGGTGGCTCGTTCGCCCCGAAGGCCGCCGCGCCGATGGGTGGCGCCCTGGCGGATGCGTTCGCGAGGGCGAAACAGAAGTCCTGATTGGCCAGCGTTTCGGTTTTTTGCGGCAACCGGAAGCCGCCTCCTTGCAAAAGGGGGCGGCTTTTTCGTGGGGCGAATGGTAGGTGGCGCTGGTGGAGACGACGTCGTTACTGCTTAGCTTCAGCTTCAGCTTCAGCTTCAGCTTCGGCTTTGGCTTTGGCTTTGGCTTTGGCTTCGGTTGCCTTGAAGATTTTTCTGTTGCCGTTGCCGTTGCCGTTGCCGTTGCCGTGCGTCGTATCGACCTTGCGAAGGCAATAGAAGACCCGGAGGGCGGCCTGCATGGATGCAGGCCGTTTTTCATCGGGACAGGGATGTCCCGTATGAAAAATCCCTG
>NZ_JBQEOE010000038.1:0-32454 GCF_052045105.1 Lysobacter sp. 22409
GCTCCTACCCTGGTGAAGCTACGCGGCTTCGATCGATTACGAAGACATTGAGGTTGTTGCGCGTCCCGCGCCGCTCCTACAGGGGAAGAAGGCGCGGCCACAAACGAAAAAACCGCCGGTGGGCCGGCGGTTTTTCGTAGGGCTTCGAAGGTATCCGGATCGCCGCGTTACTGCGCCTGCGGCGGTGCCAGGTTGGTCGCCGCGTCGGCGGTCAGCAGGCGGTTGATGTCCTGCACGTCGGCGACGTCGAGCGAGCCGGCGGCCTGTTCCAGCAGCAGGCGATTCTGCAGGTAGTTGTACTTGGACTGGGCATAGGCCTGCTGCGCTTCCAGCAGGGTGCGCTGGTTGTTCAACACGTCCAGCACGGTGCGGGTGCCGACTTCCAGGCCGACCTGTGAGGCATCGTAGGCGGCCTGCGCCGAGACCAGGGCGAGGCGGCGCGCTTCGACTTCGCTGATGCCGGCGACCAGGGTCTGGTAGGCGTTGCGGGTGGTGCGCACGAGCAGACGCTTCTGGCGTTCGAGTTCGTCCTGGGCGGCGTCGCGACGCGCCAGGGCCTGGCGCACGCCGGACTGGATGCGGCCGCCCGCGTACAACGGGACCGACAGTTCCAGGCCGATGCTCGGGCCGTGGTTGGCGTTGCCGGGTGCGTTCATGGTCTGGCCCATGAAGGTGCGGTCGCCCCAACTGGCGTTGTCGCCGTAGCTGCCGTTCAAGCTCAGCGTCGGCCAATGGCCGGCGCGCGCGGTTTCCACGCCGATTTCGGCGGCCCGCACCTGCAAGTCCTGCGCGCGCAGCGAAGGATTGTTCTGCACGGCATTGTTGACCCAGCCTTCGACGTCCTGCGCTTCCGGCAGGTTCGGCTTGAAGTCGGCCGGCAAGGCCTTGAGCGCGCGCACCGGTTGGCCGGTGATCTGGCTCAGGCCCTGGTAGGCGTCTTCGACCGCGTTGCGCGCGGTGATGGTGCCGGCGCGGGCGGTGTCGTACTGGGCGCGCGCTTCGTGCACGTCGGTGATCGGCGCCAGGCCGACTTCCAGGCGCTTGGAGGCGTAGTCGAACTGCTTTTGCAGCGCGGTTTCGGCGGCTTCGGCGGCGGCGAGGTTCTCCAGCTTGACCAGCACGTCGAAGTAGGCCGCCGAGGTGCGCGTGATCAGTTCCTGGCTGGCCGATTCGAGGGTGAAGTCGCTGGCCTGGCTGATCGCATTCTGACCCTGGTAGGTCTTGATGCTGGCGCGGTTGTAGATCATTTGGCTCGCGGCGAGCGAGTAGTTGCGCGAGGTGCTGTCGGAGCGAACATCGACGCCGGCCGGGATCGGGTCCGGATCGGTCGGATCGTTGCTGCCCGAACCGCCTTCGCTGGTGGTGCGGCTGCGGGTCAGCCGCGCGGTGCCCGACAAGGACGGCAGCAACGCGGCGCGGGCCTGGATGCGGTCTTCCTTGGTCGCCAGACGGTTGGATTCGGCCGCCGACAGCTGCGGGTCGCCCTGGCGCGCGAGTTCATAGGTCTGCAGCAAGTCTTCCGCCGACGCGACGGCCGGCAGCAGGGATAAGGCCAGGGCAAGAACGAGAGGGCGGCGGGTCATGCGGCTTCCTTGAGCGTTCAGAACTCGAAGGCAGGCGCGGGGGCCGCGCCGACGAGATAGGGGAGGTCGGTTTCGAACAACGATTGGATGCGCGCAGCGTTGACATCGTTGCGTTCGCCGGCGGTGACCCGCAGTCCTTCCATGGCCGGCGAACGGCCGCGGACGACGAACAGGCGGCCGTTGGGCTGCAACCACTGCAACCACTGCGGCGGAATTTCCGCGACCGCGCCGGTCACGCAGATCGCGTTGAAGCGGCGGTCGGTGCGGTAAGTCAGGGCGTCGGCATCGACGACCTGGACGTTGTTGATCGATTGCGCGGCCAGGCGCTTGCGCGCGGTCGCGGCGAGGTCGGCGTGGCATTCCAGGCTGACCACTTCGCGGGCGAGGCGGCCGAGGCAGGCGGTCAGGTAGCCGCTGCCGGTGCCGATCTCGAGCACGTCGTCGGTCGGGTCGACCGCGAGCGACTGCAGCGTGCGGCCTTCGAGCACCGGCTTCATCATGAATTCGCCGTGCGCCAACGGCAGCTGCACGTCGGTATAGGCCAGATTGCGGTGCGCTTCGTCGACGAAGGCCTCGCGCGGCAAAGCGGCCAGCACATCGAGCACGCGCGGGTCGAGCACGTCCCACGGCCGAACCTGTTGTTCGACCATCAGTTCACGTGCTTTTGCGTAATCGAGCGTAGTCATCGGGGCGTCTTCATGTTGCGTGGGAACTGCGAATTCTACCGGGACCACGCGACCCCCGGAGCAAAAGAATTAACCACGCCCGGGCCCGGGCTTAGTGCCGAAAGTCACCGGAACTCTCGGCACCGTGCGGGTTTCGGGCCGTGCCAAGGCGGTTTCAGCGCTCGCGGCGGGCATAGGCGCGCAGGAACATCGTCACCGAGGCGTCGATGTGCGCGCGCACCTCGGTCCGGCCCGGCGCGCCGCAGCCGAACATCAGCAAAGCGTGCGGTTCGCCCTTGACCAGGCAGAAGAACTGCGGCGCGGCGCGGGGCACGTCGTCGATTTCCAACTCGCCGGCCTCGACCCGGCGCTGCAGCAAGGCGGTGAATTCGTCGTGCAGGCGCTGCGGCCCGGCCTCCCAGAACATCTTCGACAGCGGCGATTGGGCGACCTGGGGCGAGCACAACAGACGATGAATCTGGATCGCCTCGGGCGAGCTGACCATCTCGTAGAAGGCGTTGGCGATCGCCAGCAGGCGCTCGCGCAGCGGCGTGGCCGGGTCGGGCACGAACATCAGCGGCGGCAGGTGCTGCTCGCAATACGCCTTGACCGCGGCGCCGAACAGGGTCTCTTTGTCGCCGAAATGGCTATAGACGGTGAGCTTGGAGACCCCGGCCCCGGCGGCGATCTGGTCCATGCTGACCCCGTCGAAGCCGTCGACCAGGAACAGCCGTTTGGCCGCGTCGAGGATTGCGTTGCGCTTGCTGAGGTCCTTCGGGCGGCCTGGGCCGGCCGGCTTGGCCGGCGGCGTCGGGGGGCTGGAGGGTCGGGGCGAGGACATAGGGAATACTGGACTACCGGGTTCGTTATTTATACAGTACTGGCAAGTACATTAATTCGCGATGAGGCCAACCGCAATGCGCCACCGGACTTTTACCGCCGCGCCCACCGCTCCGATGCTGTTCGGCGCGGCGCTCATGCTGGTCCTGACGGCCTGCGGCAACGGCCCACAGGTCGAAGAGTCCCCGCGGCCGGTGCTGGTCGCCCGCCCGGGCGGTGCGGTCAACGGGGTCTCGGCCTTCGCCGGCGAGGTCCGGGCCCGCGAGGAGAGCCCGCTGTCGTTCCGGGTCGGCGGCAAGCTGATCGAGCGCAAGGTCGACGTCGGCGCCCATGTTGCCGCAGGCCAGGTGCTGGCGATACTCGACGCCGGCGATCTGGAGGCCCAGGCGCGCGCGGCTCAGGCCCAGCTCGCCGCCGCCGAGGCCGATTACGGCCGCGCCCGTGCCGACCAGGTGCGTTATTCGCAGCTGGCCAAGGACCAACTGGTCAGCCGTTCGACCCAGGACGCCCAGGACGCCGCGGCCAAAGCTGCGCTCGGCCAGGTCAACGCCGCCCGCGCCAACCTCGAGGTCGCGCGCAACCAGTCCGCCTACACCCATCTGCGTGCGCCGAGCGCCGGTGTGATCGCCAGCCGCAGCGCCGAGGCCGGCCAGGTGGTCGCCGCCGGCCAGCAGGTGTTCGCGCTGGCCGCCGACGGCGCCCGCGAAGTCGCCTTCGCCGTGCCCGAGGGCGCGATCGCGACCTTCAAGCCGGGCCAGCAGGTCTTGATCGAACTGTGGTCGCAATCCGGCCAGCGCTGGCCGGGCCGGGTCCGCGAAGTGTCGCCGGCGGCCGATCCGGCCTCGCGCACCTACGCCGCGCGGGTCACCGTCGACGCGCCGGCCGGCACCCTGGAACTGGGCCAGAGCGCGCGCATCTACCTGCCCAACCACGCCGCCAGCGGGCTCAGCGTGCCGCTCGCGGCCGTGCAGCGCAGCGCCAACGGCACGGCCGTATTCGTCGCCGACCTCAAGAGCGGCACGGTCAAGCTGCGGCCGGTGCAGACGGGAGCCTACGGCCCCGAGCGGGTGCCGGTGAGTTCGGGCCTGCAGCCCGGCGACTGGATCGTCGCCGCCGGCGGCCACCTGCTGCGCGACGGCCAGAAAGTGGTCGCCGTCGACCGCGACAACCACCCGGTTGAGCGCTGATCGCTGCGACGTTGAGCGTTAACCGCCTCCGCGACCCCGACCAGGCCGGCCATGCCCTCGCGCGACCGCCCGCACTCTCACCCCAACCCTGTCCCGCCGCCGGGACAGGGGCCTACGAAGTGAGCTGATCCATGCGCTTCAATCTTTCCGAATGGGCCCTGCGCCATCGCAGCCTGATCGTCTACGCCATGCTGGTGCTGGCTATCGCCGGTGCGATGTCCTACCTGCGCCTGGGCCGCAGCGAGGACCCGGCCTTCACCTTCAAGGTGATGGTGGTGCGCACCCTGTGGCCCGGCGCGACCGCAGAGGAAGTCTCGCGCCAGGTCACCGAGCGCATCGAGAAGAAACTCATGGAGACCGGCGAGTACGAGTTCATCCGCTCGTACTCGCGCGCCGGCGAATCGCAGGTGATCTTCGCCGCGCGCGATTCGATGCGCTCCAGCGAGATCGGGCCGTTGTGGTACCAGGTGCGCAAGAAGATCGGCGACATCCGTCCGACCTTGCCCAGCGACGTGGTCGGCCCGTTCTTCAACGACGAATTCGGCGACACCTTCGGCAACATCTACGCGCTGACCGGCGAGGGCTTCGACTACGCCGTGCTGAAGGACTACGCCGAGCGCGTGCAACTGGCGCTGCAAAGCCAGACCGACGTCGGCAAGATCGAACTGATCGGCGTGCAGGACGAAAAGATCTGGGTCGAGCTGTCCAACGTGAAGCTATCGACCCTGGGCGTGCCGGCGCAGGCGGTGCAGGAAGCGCTGAATCAGCAGAACGCGTTGGCCCCGGCCGGTTTCTTCGAGACCCCGACCAGCCGGGTGCCCTTGCGCGTCGGCGGCCAGTTCACCTCGGTCGAACAGATCCGCGAGTTCCCGATCCGCGTCGGCGACCGCACCTTCCGCCTGGCCGACGTGGCCGACGTACGTCGCGGCTTCTCCGACCCGCCGCAGCCGCGCATGCGCTTCATGGGCCAGGACGCGATCGGCATCGGCGTGTCGATGAAGCAGGGCGGCGACATCCTGCAGCTCGGCAAGACCCTGGAATCGGAATTCGCGCGGCTGCAGAAAACGCTGCCGGCCGGCATGGAACTGCGCAAGGTCGCCGACCAGCCCGCCGCGGTCGAGGAATCGGTCGGCGAGTTCGTGCGCGTGCTCGCCGAGGCGGTCGCGATCGTGTTGCTGGTGAGCTTCTTCTCGCTCGGCCTGCGCACCGGACTGGTGGTGGCGCTGTCGATTCCGCTGGTGCTGGCGATGACCTTCGCGGTCATGGATTTCTTCGGCGTCGGCCTGCACAAGATTTCGCTGGGCGCGCTGGTGTTGGCGCTCGGCCTGCTGGTCGACGACGCGATCATCGCGGTGGAGATGATGGCGATCAAGATGGAGCAGGGCTTCGACCGCCTGCGCGCCGCCGCGTTCGCCTGGGACAGCACCGCCTTCCCGATGCTGACCGGCACCCTGGTCACCGCGGCCGGCTTCCTGCCGATCGCGACCGCCGCCTCGAGCACCGGCGAATACACCCGATCCTTGTTCCAGGTGGTGACCATCGCCTTGCTGGTGTCGTGGATCGCCGCGGTCGCCTTCATTCCCTTCCTCGGCGACAAACTGCTGCCCGACTACGGCCACGCTGCGGCGCCGCCGAAGCCCGGTTCGCTGGCCGCGCGCTGGCACGACGCGCGGGTGGCCTGGGCCGAGCGCCTGCCGATGTTCGCCAGCGTGATCGCGCCGAAGCCGCCGATCGACGGCCACGCCCACGATCCCTATGAGTCCAAGTTCTACGTGCGATTCCGCGGCTGGGTGACCTGGTGCGTGCGCCGGCGCTGGCTGGTGATCGGCATCACCGTCGGCGCCTTCCTGCTGTCGGTGTTCATGTTCCGCTTCGTGCCGCAGCAGTTCTTCCCGGACTCGGTGCGCCCGGAGCTGATGGTCGACATGGAGCTGGCCGAAGGCAGTTCGCTGCGCCAGACCGGCGAACAGGTCCAGCGCCTGGAAGCCATGCTCAAGCAGCGCAAGGACCTGGCCAACTACGTGTCCTACGTCGGCACCGGCTCGCCGCGCTTCTACCTGCCGCTCGACCAACAGCTGCCGGCGGCGAACTTCGCCCAGTTCGTGCTGATGCCGAAGGACTTGCAGGCCCGTGAAACCCTGCGCACCTGGATCATCCAGGACGTGGCGCCGCGCTTCCCCGAACTGCAGTTGCGGGTGACGCGACTGGAGAACGGCCCGCCGGTCGGTTATCCGGTGCAGTTCCGCGTGTCCGGCGAGCACATCGACCAGGTGCGCAAGATCGCCAACCAGGTGCGCGAGAAGATCCGCGCCAACCCGCACGTGGCCAACGTCAATCTCGACTGGGACGAGCCGAGCAAGGTCGTCCGTCTGCAGGTCGACCAGGAGCGCGCGCGTGCGCTCGGCATCAGCTCGGCCCAGCTGTCGCAGTTCCTGTCGAGTTCGCTGTCGGGCTCGCACATCAGCACCTACCGCGAAAGCAACGAGCTGATCGAGATGCTGCTGCGCGGCCCCGACCAGGAGCGCCTGCAGCTCGACATGCTCGGCAGCCTGATGGTGCCGACCGGCAACAACCGCAGCGTGCCGCTGACCCAGATCGCCACCCTCGAGTACGGATTCGAGGAAGGCATCATCTGGCATCGCGACCGCCTGCCGACCATGACCGTGCGCGCCGACATCTACGACGGCACCCAGCCTTCGAGCGTGATGGCGCAGATTTCGCCGACCCTGGACGGACTGCGCGCCAAGCTGCCGTACGGCTATTCGATCGACATCGGCGGCAGCGTCGAGGACTCGGCGCGCGGGCAGAAGTCGATCAACGCCGGCATGCCGCTGTTCCTGTTCGCGGTGTTCACCCTGTTGATGGTGCAACTGCGCAGCTTCTCGCGCAGCTTCATGGTGCTGTTGACCGCGCCGCTGGGCCTGATCGGCGTGACCCTGTTCCTGCTGGTGTTCCGGGTGCCGTTCGGCTTCGTCGCGATGCTCGGCACGATCGCGCTGGCCGGCATGATCATGCGCAACTCGGTGATCCTGGTCGACCAGATCGAACAGGATCGCAGCGAAGGGCACGAGCCCTGGAAGGCCATCGTCGATGCGACCGTGCGGCGATTCCGCCCGATCGTGTTGACCGCGCTGGCGGCGATCCTGGCGATGATTCCGCTGTCGCGCAGCGCTTTCTTCGGTCCGATGGCGGTGGCGATCATGGGCGGCCTGATGGTCGCGACCGCGCTGACCTTGTTGTTCCTGCCGGCGCTGTACGCGGCGTGGTTCCGGATCAAGGTGCCGAACGAGGCGTGAGACCTGCCCTCACCCCAACCCCTCTCCCATGAATGGCAGAGGGGCCAAGGCAGAGCCGTATTGCCTCAGGCGTGCTCGACGCTGAAGGCCAAGGTCGCCTCGATCGCCCGCTTCCAACCCGCATACAAACGCTCGCGCTCGGCTTCCAGCATCTGCGGTTCGAAGCTGCGCTCGACCTGCCATTGCTGGGCGATCTGTTCGCGGCTTTCCCAGAATCCGACCGCCAAACCCGCCAGGTACGCCGCGCCGAGCGCGGTGGTCTCGCTGACCCGCGGGCGCTTCAAGGGCACGTCGAGAATGTCGGCCTGGAATTGGGCGGTGAAATCGTTGGCGATGGCGCCACCGTCGGCGCGCAGGGATTTCAGTTCGATGCCCGAATCGGCCTGCATCGCGCTGAGCACGTCGCGGGTCTGGTAGGCCAGCGATTCGAGCACGGCGCGGACGAAGTGCTCCTTGCTGGTGCCGCGGGTCAGGCCGAACATCGCGCCGCGCACGTCGCTGCGCCAGTACGGGGCGCCCAGGCCGACGAAGGCCGGCACGAAGTACACGCCTTCGGTGGAGCGCGCGCGTTCTGCATAGGCCTGCGAGTCCCCGGCCTTGCCGAGCATGCGCAAACCGTCGCGCAGCCACTGCACCGCCGAACCGGCGACGAAGATGCTGCCTTCGAGCGCGTACTCGACCTTGCCGTCGATGCCCCAGGCGATCGTCGTCAGCAGGCCGTTGTCGGAACGTACCGCCTTGTCGCCGGTGTTCATCAGCAGGAAACAGCCGGTGCCGTAGGTGTTCTTGGCCATGCCGGCCTCGAAGCAGGCCTGGCCGAACAGCGCCGACTGCTGGTCGCCGGCGACGCCGCAGATCGGTACCGAGTTGTTGAAGAAATGGCGAGCGCCAGTGTGGGCATAGACCTCGCTGCTGGAGCGTACCTCCGGCAGCATCGCCGCCGGCACGCCGAGCATCTTCAACAGGTCCGGGCACCATTGGCGCTTGTGGATGTCGTACATCAGCGTGCGCGAGGCGTTGCTGTAGTCGGTGACGTGGGCCTTGTTCTCCGACAGGTTCCAGATCAGCCAGGTGTCGATGGTGCCGAACAGCAGGTCGCCGCGTTCGGCGCGTTCGCGCGCGCCTTCGACGTGGTCGAGGATCCACTTGACCTTGGTGCCCGAGAAATACGCGTCGATCAGCAGCCCGGTGCGTTCGCGCACCAGTTCCTCATAGCCATCGGCCTTGAGCTGGTCGCAGATCGCCGCGGTCTGGCGCGACTGCCAGACGATGGCGTTGTGGATCGCCTGGCCGGTGTGGCGGTCCCAGACCACCGTGGTTTCGCGCTGGTTGGTGATGCCGATGCCGGCGATCTGCGAGGCGCTGATCTGGGCCTTGGTCATGACCTCGATGGCGGTGGTCTGCACGCTGGCGAGGATCTCCCGCGGGTCGTGTTCGACCCAACCCGGGCGCGGGAAGATCTGCTCGAATTCGCGCTGGGCCACGCCGACCACGGCGCCATTACGATCGAACAGCATCGCGCGCGAACTCGTGGTGCCCTGGTCGATGGCGAGGATGTAGGTTTTGGTCATGGCCTTGATGAGGAATGAGTGGAGAGGAGGGAGAAGCTAGGAACTAGTACAGAGGAGTGAGTAAGAGCGGCTCTCGGCTGGTTTGAAGATGGTGGCTGTGCGAATTGCGAAGGAACTCGGATGACGACGTCAGCCGCTTCTACTCATTCCTCACTCCTCTTCACTCGTTCCTGGTCCTCTTGCCATCAACCGTAAACCGCCTGGAACGCAAAGGCGCCGAGTAAGGCGCCGATCACCGGCGCGACCACCGGCACCCAGGCATAGCCCCAGTCGGAGCCGCCCTTGCCGGCAATGGGCAACAGCGCATGGGCGATGCGCGGGCCGAGGTCGCGCGCCGGATTGATCGCATAACCGGTCGGTCCGCCAAGCGACATGCCGACCACCACCACCAGCAATCCGACGCCGAGTGGGCCCATGCCGGGCGCGAGCGTGTTGGCGCCGATCGCGAGCGCGCCGAAGGTCAGGGCGAAGGTGCCGATCGTTTCGGTCAACAGGTTGGCCTTGGTGTCGCGCACCGCCGGTGCGGTGCAGAAGATCGCGAGTTTGGCCGCCGGGTCGTCGCTGATCCGCCAATGGGCGAGATAGGCCAGCCACACCAGCACCGCGCCGGCGAAGGCGCCGGCGATCTGCGCGGCGATGTAGCCCGGCACCACTGCCCACGAGAGCTTGCCGATGCTCGCCAGGGCGATGGTCAGCGCGGGATTCATGATCGCGCCGCTGGTCGGTCCGGCGATGAAGATGCCGATCAGCACCGCCAGGCCCCAGGCCGCGGTGATCACGCCCCAGCCGGCGCCTTGCGCCTTCGACCGATTGAGCAGTGCGCCGGCGACCACGCCGTTGCCGAGCAGGATCAACATGCCGGTGGCGATGAACTCGCTAAGGTATTGCGACATCGGTGTGACCATTGCGATGACTCTCCTGATGCTGGGCTGTCGCTGGTGGTGTCGTCCTGTTCGCTGGCCGTTGCCTTAGGTGCCGGCGACGCGGCGGGCGAGGTAATCCTGCAATCTCCGATGCCCCGCCGCATCGATGCGCAGCCCGAGCTTCGAGCGCCGCCACAGAATGTCGTCGGCGCTGCGCGCCCACTCGCAATCGATCAGGTAATCGACCTCGGCCGTGTACAGGTCGGCGCCGAAACATTCGCCCAGCTCTTCCAGATGCGAGCAGCTCTCGACGATGCGCAGCGCCCGGCTGCCGTAGTTGCGGCACAGGCGCAGGGCCAGCGCGTCCGGCAGCCACGGCCGGCGCAGGCCGAAGTCTTCGTGGAAGGCGTCGAAATCGGCATCGGGCAGATCGCCGCCCGGCAACGGCGCGGTGCCGGTCCAGGCCGGACGCAGTCCGCCGAACAGCGGTGCGAGCCGGTCGCAGGCTTCCTCGGCCAGCTTGCGCGCGGTGGTCAGTTTGCCGCCGAACACGTTGAGCAGCGGCGCGCCTTCGCGGTCGAGGGTGAGCAGGTAATCGCGGGTGATTTCCGAGGCGGCGTCGCTTTCGTCGTCGAGCAGGGGCCGCACGCCGCTGTAGGTCCAGACCACATCGCTCGCTTGGATGGCGCGCTTGAAATAGCGCGAGGCGGCCTCGCACAGGTATTGGGTTTCGGCCTCGTCGATGTGCGGCGCCGAAGGATCAGCGCGGTAGTCGACGTCGGTGGTGCCGATCAGGGTGTAGTCGTGTTCGTAGGGGATCGCGAACACGATGCGGCGATCGGGTTGTTGGAAGATGTAGGCGTGATCGTGTTCGAACAGCCGCGCAACGACGATGTGGCTGCCCTTGATCAGGCGCAGGTTGTGCCGGTGCGGCACCTGCGCGACTTCGTCGAGGAAGCGTACCGCCCACGGGCCGGTGGCATTGATCAGGACGCGCGCGCGCACTCGCCGCGACACGCCGTCGGCACTGCGCAGCTGCACGTCCCAGGCCTCGGCGCCGCGCTGCGCCGCGACGCAGGCGGTGCGGGTCAGCACGGTCGCGCCGCGTTCGGCCGCATCCATCGCATTGAGCACCGCCAGGCGCGCGTCCTGCACCCAGGCGTCGGAGTAGACGAAGCCGTGGACGAAGTCGTCGCGCAACGGCCGCCCGGTGATGTGCTTGCGCAGATTGACGGAGCGCGAACCGGGCAGTCCGCGTCCACGCCGGCCGCCGAGCCGGTCGTACAGAAACAGGCCGATGCGAATCATCCAGGCTGGGCGCAGATGCGGTTGATGCGGCAGGACGAAGCGCAGCGGCCAGATGATGTGCGGCGCCATGCGCAACAGGCGCTTGCGTTCGGCCAGGGCCTTGCCGACCAGGGCGAACTCGAACTGTTCGAGATAGCGCAGGCCACCGTGGATCAGCTTGGTGCTGGCGCTGGAGGTGTGCGAGGCGATGTCGTCGCGTTCGCACAGCAGCACCGACAAGCCGCGGCCGGCGGCGTCGCGGGCGATGGCGACGCCGTTGATGCCGCCGCCGACGACCAACAGATCGACGTCGGGCAGGACGGCATCGGACGGGTTCGCGACGGGCGATTCGTGGGCGGGTTGGTCGGGAGAGGATGCGGGTTCGGTCATGCGCTCTCGCGAATGCTGCGGGCCGCGGCGTCGACCCAGGACACGTCAGGATGATGGCATACGGTGACGAATCGATTGTGGCCGGGGTTCACATCAACGACGGGTGACGGCGGTGTTGCGGTGCGGCCGGGCGAAGGGCAAAAAAAACCCGATGCACGAGCATCGGGCTAGGAGTTACCAGAACTTTGGAGAGAGCGGTCTTGCGCTTGTCGCAGGCCGCCGGGACGGCCTGCGGTGGATGGAGCTAGCCAGATGGAGCCAGGCGTCAGTCGCGCAGTTCGGGGATGTGACAGGGCAGTTCGAGTTGCGCCAGCACCGCGTCGGTGACCGCACGGGTGCCGACGGCTTGGCCGGCCGGGGCGAGGTCGGCGGTCAGCACGCCGGCTTCGAGCACCGCTGCGACCGCCTGCTCGATGCACTCGGCCTCCGCATTCAGGCCCAGCGAATGACGCAGCAACAGCGCTGCGCTGAGGATGGTGCCGCAGGGGTTGGCGATGCCGCGGCCGGCGATGTCGGGCGCCGAGCCATGGATCGGCTCGTACAGACCGACCTTGCCTTCGCCGAGCGAGGCCGACGGCAGCAGGCCCAGCGAGCCGGCCAGCATCGAGGCCTCGTCGGTGAGGATGTCGCCGAACATGTTTTCGGTGACGATGACGTCGAACGCGCGCGGCTTGGCGATCAGATGCATCGCCATCGAATCGACCAGTTGATGTTCCAGGGTGATGTCGGGGAACTCGTCGCGGGCGACGCGGCTGGCGACTTCGCGCCACAGCCGCGAGGTTTCCAGCACATTGGCCTTGTCGACCGAGACCACGTGCTGGCGGCGGCCGCGGGCGAGCTGGCAGGCGCGGCGCACGACGCGTTCGATTTCCTCGACGCTGTATTCGCACAGGTCGCTGGCGCTGGTCTCGCTGCGTTGCTTCTGGCCGAAATAGATGCCGCCGGTGAGCTCGCGCACCACGATCATGTCGACGCCGGCCAGCAGATGCGGCTTGATCGGCGAAGCGCCGAGGGTGGCCGAGTGCGGCTGCACCGGGCGCAGGTTGGCGTACAGGCCCAGGCCCTTGCGCAGCGCCAGCAGGCCCTGTTCGGGACGCACTTTCGCCTTCGGGTCCGACCACTTGGGGCCGCCGACCGCGCCGAGCAGCACCGCATCGGCGCGCTGGCAGGCGCTCAGGGTCGCGGCCGGCAAGGGCTCGCCGCTGGCGTCGATGGCGGCGCCGCCGATCAGGTGCTCGTTGAGGGTGAACTGATGGCCGTAGCGGCGGCCGACCGCGCGCAGCACTTCGACCGCGGCGGCGGTGACTTCCGGACCGATGCCGTCGCCCGGCAGAACGACGATGTCAGCGCGCATGTTGATTCTCCTGGCGGGGGTTCAGCGCCGTCGCGCGACGCTGTTCGTATTGGTTGATGGTGTCGAGTTGGCGGAGCAGATAACCGAGCTGGTCCACGCCTTCGATCAGACAGGTCTGGGCGAAGGCGTCGAGGGGGAACTCGATCGCGCGGCCGTCGGGCAGGTGCAGGCGGCGTGTGCGTACGTCGATGCGCAGCTCGATGCCGGGCTGTTCGAGCAGTTCGTCCAGCAGTTCCTGCGACACCACGATCGGCAGTAGGCCGTTCTTGAGCGAGTTGCTGCGGAAGATGTCGGCGATCTCGCTGCTGATGACCGCGCGCAGACCCAGGTCGGTCAGCGCCCACGGCGCGTGTTCGCGCGAGGAGCCGCAGCCGAAGTTGCGGCCGGCGACCAGGATCGCGGCACCGGCGTTCTCCGGACGGTTGAACACGAACTCCGGGTTCGGCGAGCCGTCCGGCAATGCGCGCCAATCGTTGAAGGCGAACCGGCCCAGGCCTTTGCGCTCGGTGGTGGTGAGAAAGCGCGCCGGGATGATCTGGTCGGTGTCGATATTGCGTTCGCGCAGCACCACGGTGCGCGCGATCAACTCGACGAAGCCGTCGCCGGACTGCGGCGCGGCGTGGTTGGGGGACTGGGACGCGGACATTACGCGACCTCCTTCACGGCAGTGAGATAAGGACGCGGGTCGGTGACGTGGCCGGCGATGGCGCAGGCGGCGGCGGTCAGCGGCGAGGCCAGCAGGGTGCGCGAGCCCTTGCCCTGGCGGCCCTCGAAATTGCGGTTGCTGGTCGACACCGCGAGCTGGCCGGGACCGACCAGGTCGCCGTTCATGGCGATGCACATCGAGCAGCCCGGCTCGCGCCATTCGGCGCCGGCCTCGCGCACGATGCGGTCGATGCCTTCGGCCTCGGCGTCGCGCTTGACCTGCTCCGAGCCCGGTACCACCAGCATGCGCACGCGCGGATGGATGTGGCGGCCGCGCAGCACCTCGGCGGCTTCGCGCAGGTCCGACAAGCGCGAGTTGGTGCAACTGCCGACGAAGACCACGTCGACCGGCCGGCCGGCCATCGCCGCGCCGCCGTCGAAGCCCATGTAGGCCAGGGCCTTGGCTTCGTCGGTATCGCGCGCCTGCGGCAGATGCGCATCGATCGCCGCGACCTGGCCGGGATGCGTGCCCCAGGTCAGGGTCGGCTTGATCGCGCTGGCGTCGATATGCACTTCGCGATCGAATACCGCGCCGTCGTCGGTCTTGTAGGCGCTCCAGCGTTCGACGGCGCGATCGAAGTCGGCGCCGCGCGGCGCGCGCGGGGTCGCGGCGAGGTAATCGAAGGTGGTCTGGTCGGGCGCGATCAGGCCGGCGCGCGCGCCGGCTTCGATCGACATGTTGCACACGGTCATGCGCTGGTCCATCGACAGCGCGCGGATGGTCGAGCCGCGGTATTCGATGACCTGGCCGGTGCCGCCGTTGACGCCGATCTCGCCGATGATATGCAGGATCAGGTCCTTGGCGCCTACACCCGGCGCCAGTTCGCCCTCGACGTTGATCGCCAGGGTCTTGGGCTTGCGTTGCAGCAGGCACTGGGTGGCCAGGACGTGTCCGACCTCGCTGGTACCGATGCCGAAGGCGAGCGCACCGAAGGCGCCGTGAGTGGCGGTGTGGCTATCGCCGCAGACGATGGTCATGCCGGGCTGGGTCAGGCCGAGCTCCGGGCCGATCACGTGGACGATGCCGCGGTAGGCGCTGTCGAAATCGAACAGCTCGACGCCGTGGCGCGCGCAGTTGCGGCGCAGGGTGTCGACCTGGCTCTCGGCCTCGGCGGTGAAATAGGGCAGGCGGCCGTCGGCGCCGGCCGGCAGGGTCGGGGTGGAGTGGTCGAGCGTGCCCTTGGTCAGGTCCGGACGGCGCGGCGCGAGCCCGCGCGATTCGAGTTCGGCGAACGCCTGCGGCGAGGTGACTTCGTGGATCAGGTGCAGGTCGATGTAGAGGACCGCGGGCACGGCATCGCTTTCGGGCGATACCAGGTGCGCGTCCCACAGTTTGTCGAACAAGGTGCTGGGAGGAGCCGAGGTGGTAGTCATGGAGTCCGGTGTTCTGTCTGGCTGCTATGGCTGGAGTGGTTCGTAGTGGCGCCGGAGTTCGGTGGTTTCGTCCCTAGCCGAGTCTTTCGGCTGTCGTCCCCGCGACGGCGGGGACCCAGGGCTCTATCGCAGCAGCACTCTGAAGTCTCTGGATCCCCGCCTTCGCGGGGATGACGACTTCGGGAAGACGCGACGGCCGGAGAGGGGCGAGATTCATGCCGTAGCCGTCAGCCGCTGCGGCGCCTGTTGCGTGCGGCGAATGCGATTGGCGACATCGAGCCAGGCCAGGGCGCTGGCCTCGATGATGTCGGTGCTGGTGCCCGAGCCGGTCATCTCGATGCCGTCGATGCGCGCGGTCACGCTGGCCTGGCCCTGGGCATCGTCGCCGGTGGTCACGCTCGATACGTTGTAGCTGTCGATGCGCAAGGCCACGCCGGTCGCGCGCGCGAGCGCGGCGAACAAGGCGTGCACCGGGCCGTCGCCGATCGCCGCCTCGCTGACCGCGGCGCCGTCGGGATCGAGCAACTGTACGCTCGCGGTCGGCAGGCTGCCGTCGGCGACGCCGGTGCTGACGTGAGCGCGCACCAGGCGATGGCCGCGGGCGGCCTTGGCGTCGGCGCCGAGCACCAGCGACTCCAGGTCGGCGTCGAACACCTCGCGCTTCTTCTCGGCCAGGGCCTTGAAGCCGGCGAACACCGCGTTCAAGCGTGCCTCGTCCAGGGTGAAACCCAGGGTCTGCAGGCGGTCGCTCAAGGCGGCGCGGCCGCTGTGGCGGCCCATCACCATCTGCGACTGCGCCCAGCCCACGTCTTCCGGATGCATGATCTCGTAGGTGCCGCGGTGCTTGAGCATGCCGTGCTGGTGGATGCCGGATTCGTGGGCGAAGGCGTTCTGGCCGACGATAGCCTTGTTGCGCTGGACCACCATGCCGGTGATGCGCGACAGCAGGCGCGAGGTCGGCACCAGCCGGCGCGTGTCGATGCGGGTGCCGACGTTGTAGTAGGCGTTGCGCACCCGCAGCGCCATCACCAGTTCTTCCAGGGCGCAGTTGCCGGCGCGCTCGCCGATACCGTTGATGGTGCACTCGACCTGGCGCGCGCCGCCTTCGATCGCGGCCAGGCTGTTGGCCACGGCCAGTCCCAGGTCGTTATGGCAGTGGGCGCTGAACACGGCGCGGTCGGCATCGCGCACGTTCGCGCGCAGGTACTCGAACAGGCTGCGGATTTCGCTCGGCGTGGTGTAGCCGACGGTGTCCGGGATGTTGAGGGTGCGCGCGCCGGCGGCGACCGCGGCGCTGCAGATCTGCGCCAGGTAGTCGTGTTCGGTGCGCAGCGCGTCTTCGGCCGAGAACTCGACGTCGTCGACGTACTTGCGCGCCTGCTCGACCGCGGCGATCGCGCGTTCGATCACCTGCTCCTTGTCCAGGTTGAGCTTGTGCTGGCGGTGCAGCGGGCTGGTCGAGATGAACACGTGGATGCGCGGCTTGGCGGCGCCTTCGAGCGCGCGCGCGCAGGCTTCGATGTCGCCGGAATGGCAGCGCGCCAGGGTGGCGAGGGTGGAGCCGCGCACCTCGCGCACGATCGCGCGGGTGCCTTCGAGATCGGCTTCGGAGCTGGCCGGGAAGCCGGCTTCGATGACGTCGACGCCGAGTTCGGACAGGGCGTGGGCGAAACGGAGCTTCTGCGAGGCGGTCATGCTGCAACCGGGCGATTGCTCGCCGTCGCGCAGGCTGGTGTCGAAAATGGTGACGTGTTGAGGCGCGTCGGTAATCGCTGCTACCGGTCCTGGCGAGTCGTTCATGCGGGGACTTCCTCTGTTACAGCTGAATGGCGGATGGAATACGGGGCGTCGGTGGCGGGGCGGGAGTCGGGGCCGCTCGGGCCCCGGCTAAGTCGCAGCGCGGGAGGAAGATTGGCCAGCGTATAAATGTCCGCCTCGATGGTTGCGGTCTCGCGACCGAGCGCTTCGCGAGTGCGCCGGCGCGGGCGCCGCGGCGCGCGCGGGCGCACTTCCGAGAGCAGGCGCGCCAGCACGCCGGCATCCAGGTTGCCGCCGGAGACGACCGCGCATTTGCGCTTGCCGACGATGCGGCGGCCCGCGGCCAGGGCCAGGGCGCCGGCGCCTTCGGCGATGATGTGTTCTTCCAGGGCCAGGCGGACCAGGGTCTCGCGCAGCTCGGCTTCGCGGACGATGACGATGTCGTCGAGCATGCTCTCGAGCACGCGTTCGGTCAGGCGGCCCGGGTCCTTGACCCGCACGCCGTCGGCCAGGGTCGCGACCGGTTCGATCAGGCGGCGGTCGCCCTTGAGCGCGCGCGCCATCGAGTCGACGCCTTCGACCTGGGCGCCGATCACGCGGATGCGCCGCGCCGCGGGGGTGCGCGCCAGCAGTTCGGACTTCAGCGCCAGGACCACGCCGGCGGCCAGGCCGCCGCCGCCGATCGGCACCATCACCACGTCGGGCGCGAACGCCGCCAGTTCCAGACCGACCGTGCCCTGGCCGGCGATCACGTCGGGGTCGTCGAAGGCCGACAGCAGGCGGTAATCGTGCTGGTCGGCCAGTTCGATCGCGAAGGCCTTGGCCTCGTCGTAGGTCTCGCCGTGCAGGCGCACGGTGGCGCCCCAGTGGGCGACGCCGGCGATCTTGGTCTGCGGCGCGCAGCGCGGCATCACCGTGATGACGTTGATGCCCAGGCGGTAGGCCGCCCAGGCCAGGCCTTGCGCATGGTTGCCGGCGGAAGCGGCGATCACGGTGCGGTGATCGCCGCGTTCGCGCGCCGCCAACAACGCGTTGAGCGCGCCGCGCACCTTGTAGGAGCCGGTGCGCTGCAGGTTCTCCAGCTTCAGCCAACAACCGAAACGTTCGGCGTGGTGCAGCGGGGTGGGTTCCAGATAACGCCGCAGCCGCGCCTGCGCCGCCAACAGATCGGCGGCGCTGACTTGGGCCAGGCTGGCTACGTCGCAGTCCACGGCGTCAGACCGGGGTCAGCCACGAGGCGTAGCGCGATTCCTCGCCCCGCACCACGCGTGCATACAGGGCGGCGAGCTCGCGCGTGACCGGGTTGTCGCCGAATTCGCGGCGGTCGAGCACGGCGATCGCGGTCGCTTCGGCGGCGGTGCCGCAGACGAACACTTCGTCGGCGTCGAGCAACTCGTGCAGGGTGACTTCGCGCGACTGTGCGCCCGACAGCTCGATCATGGTGTCGCGGGTGATGCCGGGCAGGGCGTCGCGATGGTCGACCGAGGTGATCGCGCCGTTCTTGACCATGAACACGTTGGCGCCGGTGCATTCGACGACATAGCCCTTGTCGTCGGTGAACAGCGCCTCGTCGAAGCCGCGTTGCTTGGCTTCGCGCTTGGCCAGGATCGAATTGACGTAGGCGCCGCTGAGCTTCAGTGCCGGCAGCGAGGTGGCCGGGTTGCGCTTCCACGGCGACACGGTCAGGCGGGTGCGCGCGCCGCCCAGGTGCACGACCTTGGCCAGCGTCGCGATCATCAGGTGTTGGGTCAGCGGATCGACGTCCAGGCCGATGGTGCCGGTGCCCATCCAGGTCAGCGGACGGATGTAGGCATCGCGATGGCCGTTGGCGCGCAGGGTCGCCAAGGTCGCTTCGCTCGCGCGCTCGACGTCGAAGTCGATGCCGAACATCTGCGCGCCCTTGCGCATGCGCTCCATGTGCTCGGGCAGGCGGAACACCGCCGCGCCGCCGTCGGCGGTGGCGTAGCTGCGGATGCCCTCGAACACCGCGGTGCCGTAGTGCATGGCATGGGTGGTCAGCGGCGCTTCCGGAGTGTCGCCGGAGATGAAGTTACCGTCGAACCAAATGAGTGGTTGCTGCGAAGAAGTCGGGACTTCGCTCCGAGCATGGGACTCAGAACCACGAGCGGCGGTCGAACTGGCGACTTCAGCGCTTGGGACTTCACTGCGAGCATGGGACTCAGAGCCACGAGCTGCGCTCGAACCATCGACTTCCGCGCTCGGGGCTTCGCTGCGAGCCGGCGCATAAGCCCGCTCGCGCATCGTCGAGGCGGCCTGTGCGGGCGATTGCGCCTCGGCTTGCGCCGGACGCTCCAGGATTTCGGCATTCAGGTGCATGGGGAAACCTCGACAGCAAGACAGTCGTAAAGCTTGGCGAGTTGGCTCTGCAGGGCGGAGTCGGCGCGGTCGCCCTCCACCGTCATGCGCAGATGCCAGCGATCGCCGTCGGGTTGCGCCTCGCCGTCCACAGACAGGGGACGGAAGCCGCGACGCTCGGCGGCGCCCAATACGCGAGCCAGCGCGCCTTCGGCCTGGCGCAGGGTCAGTTCAAGCTGGTATCGCATGGGCGTCCTCCTTTTCGGCGGTGGTGGGGGGCGTCAGGCTGACGATCGCGTCGGCGTCGTTGGCCTCGGGGTCGAGCATCTGGGCGTTGTTGTGGTTCGGCGGCACCAGCGGCCAGACGTTGGCGGCCTGGTCGATGGCGACGTGCAGCAGCACCGGGCCCGGGGTGTCGAGCATGTAGGCCAGCGCTTCCTCGACCGAGTCGGCGCGGTCGACGTACATGGCCTTGATGCCGAACGCGGTGGCCAGGGCGCAGAAGTCCGGGTTGTCGGACAGGTCGATCTCGGAATAACGGCGTTCGAAGAACAGTTCCTGCCACTGCCGCACCATGCCCAGGGCCTGGTTGTCGAGCAGGACGATCTTCACCGGCAGGCGGTAACGCGCGGCGGTGGCCAGCTCCTGCACGTTCATCAGGAACGAGCCGTCGCCGCTGACGCAGATGACCTGCGGCTCCGGCTCGCCGTCGCGGCGCAGCGCCAGTTGCGCACCGATCGCCGCGGGCAGGCCGAAGCCCATCGCGCCGAGGGCGCCGCTGGTCAGGTGCTTGCGCGGGTCGTCGAAGCGCCAATGCTGGGCGACCCACATCTGGTGCTGGCCGACGTCGCAGCTGACCACCGCTTCCGGCGCCAGCTCCGACAGACGCTTGAGCAGCGACGGCGCGTACACGCTTTCGCCGGGTGCGTCGTAGCGCGGCGTGCAGTCGCGCTTGCGTTGCAGGCAGGTGTCGCGCCAACTGCGGCGTGCGTTGCCGTTGCGGCCGCGCAGTTGCGCGGTGCACGGCGGGGTCAGCGCATCCAGCGCGCGGCGCAGGTCGCCGTTGACCGCGGCATCGGCGTGACGCAGCTTGCCGATTTCGCAGGCGTCCAGGTCCATGTGGACCACGCGCGCGTTGGGTGCGAACTCGGCCAGCTTGCCGGTGGCGCGGTCGTCGAAGCGCGCACCGACCACGATCAGCAGATCGCATTCCTGCACCGACATATTGGCGGCGCGGTTGCCGTGCATGCCCAGCATGCCCAGGTTCAAGGGATGCGCGGCCGGCAGGGCGCCCAGGCCCTTCAGGGTCAGCACCGCCGGGATCTGGCAGCCGTCGACGAAGGCGCGGAAGGATTCGACCGCATCGCCCAGAGCGATGCCGCCGCCGCCGTAGATCAGCGGCTTCTGCGCATGTGCGATCAGCGCCGCGGCTTCGTGATACGCCGCGTCCGGCGCGCTAGGCACCAGATCGGTCGGCAGCGGCACGTGCGCGGCCAGATGGGTGGCGTCGGCGTTCTGCACGTCCTTGGGCAGATCGATCAACACCGGGCCCGGACGGCCCGAACGCGCCAGCCGGAAGGCTTCGGCGACCATGCCCGGCAGATCATCCACCCGGCGCACGATGAAGCTGTGCTTGACGATCGGCATGGTCATGCCGAACACGTCCAGTTCCTGGAACGCGTCGGTGCCCATCAGCGAGGTCGCGACCTGACCGGTGATGGCGACCATCGGCACCGAGTCCAGCATCGCGTCGGCGATGCCGGTGACCAGGTTCGACGCGCCCGGACCGGACGTGGCTACGCATACACCGACTCGCCCGCTGGCACGGGCATAGCCGTTGGCCGCGAAAGCCGCGCCTTGCTCGTGACGGACCAGCACATGCTTGAGGTCCGACCCGTGCAGGGCATCGTAGAAAGGCATGATCGTGCCGCCCGGATAACCGAACAGCGTGTCCACGCCTTCTGCGGCCAGTGCTTGCACCAGCCAGCGGGCACCGTTCATCAGGCGGCCTCTTCCTGTCGTTCGCCGCGGGGCGCGGCGGGTGCGGCGGTCTGCGCTTTGGGCGCGGTGTCCAGCCACTTCATGTTGGCGCGCAGCTTCTTGCCGACGGCTTCGATCGGATGATCGAGGTCGCCCTGCTTGAGCTTCTTGTAGTTGGCGTTGCCCGAGGCGTATTCGGCGATCCACTGGCGGGCGAAGGTGCCGTCCTGGATTTCCGCCAGCACCTTGCGCATCTGCGCCTTGGTGTTGTCGTCGACCACGTAGGTGCCGCGGGTCAGCGCGCCGTACTGGGCGGTTTCGCTGATGAACTCGTGCATGCGGGTCACGCCGCCTTCGTAGAACAGGTCGACGATCAGCTTCAGTTCGTGCAAGCACTCGTAGTAGGCCACTTCCGGCTGATAACCGGCCTCGACCAGGGTTTCCCAACCGGCCTGGACCAGCTTGGTCGCGCCGCCGCACAGCACCGCCTGTTCGCCGAACAGATCGGTCTCGGTCTCTTCTTTGAAGGTGGTCTTGATCGCGTTCTGGCGCGCGCCGCCGATGCCGCCGCAATAGGTCAGGGCGAACTCTTCGGCGCGACCGCTGGTGTCCTGGTGCACGGCGTAGACGCTCGGCACGCCGCGGCCGATTTCGTATTCGCGGCGGACCAGCGCGCCGGGGCCCTTCGGCGCGACCAGCACCACGTCGAGGTCGGCGCGCGGGGCGATCTGGCCGTAGTGCACGTTGAAGCCGTGCGCGAACAGCAGGCAGGCGCCCTGGGCGATGTTGGGTTCGATCACGTCGCGGTAGAGCTGCGCCTGGACCATGTCCGGGGTCAGTACGGCGACCAGCTCGGCGCCGGCGACGGCTTCGGCCGGCGACTTGACGGTGAAGCCGTCGGCCTTGGCCTTGATCTCGGTCGGGCCGCCCGGGCGCAGGCCTACGGTGACGTCGAAGCCGGAGTCGCGCAGGTTCAGCGCATGGGCGCGGCCCTGGCTGCCGTAGCCGACGATGGCGATCTTGGGGCGGGAGGCGGTGCTGGTGGTCATGACGGATCTCGGTAGGAAGGAGTGAGTGCGGAGGAGTGAGGAGTGAGCGGAGGTGCGGTCACGCGGGTTCTGGAAACGGGGTGTCGATCAGCGCTGCGTCGATCTTTTTCGATGACGGCGATTGCAGTGGGCCGGGCGCGGTAACCGCGCCCTGCGAGGCCGAGCCGACCAGGCGCGCGTACTTGGCCAACACACCGGTGGTCACGCGCGGTTCGATACGCGCGGGCTCGCGCGCGGCGAGGTCGGCGGCGACGTCGAGACGACGCGTCTTGACGTCGATGCTGACCACGTCGCCTTCGCGCAGACGCGCGATCGGGCCGCCGTGCGCGGCTTCCGGCGAGATATGGCCGACCATGAAGCCGTGGGTGGCGCCGCTGAAACGGCCGTCGGTGATCAGCGCGACGTCGTTGCTCAGGCCCTGGCCGACCAGCGCGGCGGTGACCGCCAGCATTTCGCGCATGCCGGGGCCGCCGGCGGGACCCTCGAAGCGGATCACCACGATGTCGCCGGCGTTGATCCGGCGCGCCTGCACCGCAGCGAACGCGGCTTCTTCGGAATCGAACACGCGCGCCGGGCCGGCGAAGTGTTCGCGGCCGTGACCGGCCAGCTTGAGGATGCAGCCTTCGGGCGCCAGGTTGCCGTACAGGATCGAATAGCCGCCGCGCGGCTTCAGCGGGTCGGAGATCGGGCGCACCACGTCCTGGGTGTCGGCCATCCGGGCCTCGGCCAGTTCCTGGAAAAAGGAACGGCCGGTGACCGTCGGAATATCCTCGATCAAACCGGCCGCTTTCAATTCGCGAGCCACCAGTGCCGCACCGCCGAATTCGAACATCTCCGCGGCGGTGTAACGGCCGCCCGGTTTCAGGTCGGCGATGACCGGCGTATGCGCGGCGGCTTCGAACTCTTCCAGGTCGAAGGCGACGCCGGCTTCGTGGGCGATCGCCAACAGATGCAGGGCCGCATTGGTGGAACCGGCGGTGGNGGGAGAGAGAAGCGCTCGCGGTCTCGGCCCGCCATTGCGCAACTGTTGCATGACCATTTCGCCGCAGGCGCGCGCGGCCTCGGGCTTGTCGGCGTGGATCGCCGGGATGTCGTTGAGGCCCAGCGGCGACAGGCCCAGGAAGGTCAGCACCATCGCCATGGTGTTGGCGGTGAACTGGCCGCCGCAGGCACCGGCGCCGGGGCAGGCATGCGATTCGATGCGATGCAGCTCGGCGTCGTCGATGCGCCCGGCCGAATGCGCGCCGACCGCCTCGAACACGTCCTGCACGGTCAGCGGCTTGTCGTCCTGGCCGGCCTTCGACGGGCAATGGCCCGGCATGATCGTGCCGCCGTAGAGGATCACGGTCGGGATATCCAGACGCGCCGCGGCCATCGCCGCGGCCGGGATGGTCTTGTCGCAACCGACCAGCAGCACCATCGCGTCCAGGCAATGGCCGGACACCGCCAGCTCGATCGAGTCGGCGATGGTTTCGCGCGAGGCCAGCGAGGCGCGCATGCCGTCGGTGCCCATCGCGATGCCGTCGGTGACGGCGATGGTGTTGAACTCGATCGGCGTGCCGCCGCCGTCGTGCACGCCGCGGCGCACGTGCTGGGCCAGGTCGCGCAGGGTGATGTTGCACGGCGAAACGTCGGACCAGGTGTGGACGACGGCGACCAGCGGTCTGGCGATGGCCGCGTCGTCGAGGCCGGTCGCACGCAACATCGCGCGTGCGGGGGCTCGGGCCGGGCCTTGCTTGATGGCGTTGCTTCTCACGAACAGGTGTTCCTAAGTCGTTGGCGACAGGAACCCAGGGCCTTAAAACGAAAAACCCCGCGCCTTTCGGGCGCGGGGTCTAGGTTCTTTCGACCTGGGTTGTGTGGTTTTGCTACACGAACCCGACTCCCGCGCTGGTAAGCGAGGTAATAAGTACGAGGACGAGAATAATCGTGGCGATGGCCGGACCGTGTCGGAGCGCAACGCGCGCGGCGTCGTTCGAGGCCTGCTGGGCCTGGACCGAAGTCGTCTGCGAGTGGTTGTTGCGCTGCGTCATGTCAGCGAGAAGAACATGCCCGTTCTGGGCTTGTCAATAGTTTCTGGAAAAACCATCCGGACGCGTGCGAGCGGTCACAGCTCGCCTGTCCGGCGAATGTGCCTTGTCTTCGATTCTGGTTCCCGCGTTTCGACGTGGAAGTCTCATTGCAGTTCCCCCCTTTGAAAAAGGGGGGCAGGGGGATTTGTTTTTGCCCCTGATCGCAAGGCCGAAGCAAATCCCCCACGCGTCGGCACGTTCAGGCTTCATGCTCTCCGGGGCGTGGCCCCCTTTGCCAAAGGGGGCGATAGAACGCGCGCGCCCACCTCCGTATTACGTCATCGCTTGCAGTTCCCCCCTTTGCGGTCGCTTGCAGTTCCCCCTTTGGAAAAGGGGGGCAGGGGGGATTTACTGTGGCTTCGATCTCAGCGATCGAAGCAAATCCCCCAGGCATCGGCGCGTTCAGGCTTCATGTTCACGCCGGGCGTGGCCTCTTCTCCAAAGGGGTACATAGACCGCGGGCGATCCCTTTAGGCGCCATCCGCCAACAAGCGCTCCCGCAGCGCCGCATAGTCGGCCGCCAACGGCTCCGCGTTCGCCGGCCGGGCCAACGACTCGGCCAGCGCCGGCGGCGGTTCCACGGCATGACCGATCAAGGGCTCGACGATGCTGTCGAACTTGGCCGGGTGCGCCGTCGCGACCACCGCCCAGGGGCGTTCGTCGCCTTGCGCGCGCAGGGTCTCGAGCAAGTGCAGGCCAGTCGCGGTGTGCGGGCAGGGCACGATGCCGTGGCGCTGCGGCGCGTTGCGGATGGTCTCGGTGATGGTGGCGTCGTCGACGCCGACCGCGCGCACCGCGGCACGCAGTTCGGCATCGTCGCGGTGCCAATGGCGCAGGCGTTCGAAGTTGCTCGGCGCGCCGACGTCCATCGCGTTGGCGAGGGTCGCCCGGGTCGGCTGAGGAAGATAGTCGGCGCCGGCGAAATAGCGCGGCAAGGTGTCGTTGGCGTTGGTCGCCAGCACGATCTCGCCGATCGGCAGTCCCATGCGCTTGGCCACGAAGGCGGCGCAGGCGTTGCCGAGGTTGCCGGTGGGGACGATGAAGTTGAGCGGCTCGCCGCGTTCGGCGTAATGGCGTGCGGCGGCATGCGCGTAATACGCCGCCTGCGGCAGCAGCCGCCCGAGGCTGATGCTGTTGGCCGAACTTAGCGGCCGTTGCGCGCGCAGGGCTTCGTCCGACAGCGCTTGCTTGGCCAGGCGCTGGCAGGCATCGAAATCGCCGTCGACGCGCAGCGCGCGGACGTTGTCGCCCCAGCAGCCCAGGCCGTGCGCCTGGCGCGGCGAAACGCGGCCATCGGGATAGAGGATCACCACCTCGAAACCGGGGCGGCGATGGAAGGCGGCCGCGACCGCGGCGCCGGTGTCGCCCGAGGTCGCGACCAGAATCGTGGTCGGCGGCGCATCGGCCTCGCGCAGGCCGGCGAGCGCTTCGGCGAGAAAACGCGCGGCGTAGTCCTTGAACGCGGCGGTCGGGCCATGGAACAACTCGAGCAACCAGTCGTCGGGCCGCGACAGCGGGCGTAGCGGCGCATCGAAGGAGAATGCGCGCTCGCAGATCTCGGCAAGTCGTTCGCGCAGGCGCGAGTGCTCGAAGTACGGTGCCAGGACTGTCTGCGCCGTGTCGGTGAGGCGTTCGGCTTTAAGCGGCTGCGACAAAGGCGGGATGCGTTCGGGCACGTAGAGCCCGCCGTCGGGCGCGAGACCGGCGACGAGCGCCTGATCGATCGCGGTCGGCGGGGTGTTGCCGCGGGTGCTGAGGAAGTTCATGCGATGTCCGGAAGTGATGGTGTTGCGCTTGCAGGGAGAGCAGTCCCCCTTGGTCCCCCTTTATCAAAGGGAGAAGACAAGCACGTCGAATAGGTGGAGGCGGGAAGTAGGTGAAAGCCGGAAGCCGGAAGCTCTTGCCGTTGCTGCCCCTCCCTTTTTGAAAGGGGCAGGGGGGCTCTGCTTTTCCGCTACCCGATCACCTCCGCGCGCGGTCCCGCCACCGGCGTGACGTAAGCGCGCGAATCGAAGCCGGCATCGGCGAAGGCTTGCTGCATCGCCGGTGCCGCCGCAGCGGCTTCGGCGCGCGAAGCGAACCAGGCGAAGCAACTCGGGCCGGCGCCGGAAATGCTCGCGCCGAGCGCGCCGTGATCGAGCGCCGCCGCCTTGACCGCGGCGAAGCCGGGGATCAACGGTGCACGGCGCGGTTCGACCAGCAGGTCGACCAAGCCTTCGCGCAGCAGGCCGGCGTCGCCGCGCTGCAAGCCGGTCAGGAACAGCGCCAGGTGCGCGCTCTGCTTCACCACCAAGGGCAGCGCATACGGATCGGCGAGCACGGCGCGGGCGCGCCGCGTTTCCAGCACCTGGTCGGGATGCACCACGACCGCGTACAGCCAGTCGGGCACCGACAGCGGAATCATCCGCGTCGAGGTCGCCATGACCACACCGCCCAGCAACATCGGCGCGACGTTGTCGCCGTGGCGGCTACCGCTCGACACCGATTCGCCGTCGAGGGCGAATTCGTACAGCGCATCGCGCGACAGCGGTTGCGCGAGCACCGCATTGGCCGCGACCAACGCGGCGACGCAGGACGCCGCCGAGCCGCCGAGCCCGGAGCCGAGCGGTATGCCTTTGTCGAGTTCGAGTTCGAAACCGTGCTCGAGACCGAGTTTTTCGCGCAGCGCGATCAAGGCCTGGCCGGCGGTGTTGCGCGCGGCTTCCAGCGGCAGCGAGTCGGCGCCGGGCACGTCGCCGCGGATCGCGCGGATGCGTACTTCGGGCGCCTCGATGCGCCGCACCGTGGCGACATCGCGCGGTCCTTCGATCGAATGGCCGAGCAGGTCGAAGCCCACGCCGATGTTGCCGACGCTGGCCGGCGCGAACGCGCTGGCCTGGCGCCGCTGCGCGGCTGCGTCGGCGGCCGACGGAGCGGAAGAGGAGGCGGAAGAAAAAGCGGCGCTCATGCACGGGCTCCAAGGGTTTGCGCGATCGTCAGCAGGTCGCCGAATACGCCGGCGGCGGTGACGTCCGGGCCCGCGCCGGGGCCTTGCACCACCAGCGGATTATCGGCGTAACGGCGCGTGCGGAACTGGATCAGATTGTCGGTGAGCGCGCCGTGCAAGGCGGCATGGCCCGGCGGCGGCGAGACCACGCCGACGCTGGCGCGGCCTTCGCGATCGAGACGGGCGAGGTAGCGCAGGCTGAGGCCGGCGGTGCGCGCGGCGTCGAAGCGCTGCTGCAGCGGCGCATCGAGTTCGTGCAGGCGCTCGAAGAATTCTTCCTTCGATACGCTGCGCAGCGCTTCCGGCACCAGGCTCTCGACCTCGATCTGGTCGAGCGACAAGGCGCGGCCGGCTTCACGGGCGAGGATCACCAGCTTGCGGGCGACGTCCGTGCCGGACAGGTCGTCGCGCGGATCGGGTTCGGTATAGCCCAGCGCATGCGCTTCGCGCACGAGTTCGGAGAACGCAGTCTGGCCGTCGTAGCGGTTGAACAACCAGGCCAGCGTGCCCGAGAGGATGCCTTCGACTTCGGTCAGTTCGTCGCCGGTGTCGAGCAGCGAGCGCAGGGTCTGGATCACCGGCAGGCCGGCGCCGACCGTGGCTTCGTAGCGGAACTGGCCGCCGCTGCGCTCGGCCTCGCGGATCGCCTCGTAGCGCGCCAGCGGGCCGGAACCGGCGTGCTTGCTCGGCGTGACGATATGAATGCCGGCGGCGATCCATTGCGGATAGAACGCGGCGACCGCGTCGCTGCCGCTGCAATCGACGATCAAGGCATGCGGGATGTGCTCGGCGCGTACGTGCGCGGCGAAGCGTTCCAGGTCCAGGGTTTCCACGCCATCGGCGGCCAGCGCCTCGTGCGCATCCTCGAAGGCCATCGCGCGCGGCGCCAAGTGCATGCGGCGGCTGTCGGCGATCGCGCGCAGGCGCAGGTCGACCTTGTTGTGGCGGCTGTCGCGCTGGAAACGCGATTGCGCTTCGTGCAGTTGCGCGAGCAGGGCGCGGCCGACCTTGCCGGGGCCGATCAACCCGATCGACAGGCAATGCGGCGACAGCCAGAACGCCGAGTGCGCGGCGCGCAGGGCGCGGGTGGCGTCGCGCGCGGCGATGGCGACCGAGATATTGCGTTCGCCGGCGCCCTGGGCGATCGCGCGCAGATTGATGCGCGCCTTGGCCAGGCCGTCGAACAACTGCGCGGCGACGCCGGGCGTGCCGACCATGCCGTCGCCGACCGCGGCGAGCACGCAGATGTCCGGGGTGACGGTGACTTCCTGGGCCTGGCCGTCGGCCATGGCATCGGCGAAGGCGGCGACGATGGCGTCGCGGCCGCGCGCGGCCTGGTCGGCGCGCACCACGCAGCAGATCGAATGCTCGGACGAGCCCTGCGAAATCATCGTCACCGACACGCCGGCGCTGCGCAGCGCGCCGAACAGGCGTTCGGCGGTGCCGGGCACGCCGACCATGCCGTTGCCGATCAGTTCCAGCACCGCCAGGTCGTGGACCAGGCTCAAGCCCTTGACCGGCGCCGCATCGGGTTCCGACACCAGGCTGATCAAGGTGCCGGGCGCCTGCGGATTGCGGGTGTTGCGGATGCGCAGCGGGATGCCGCGTTGCTGCACCGGGGCCAGCGTTTGCGGATGCAGGACCTTGGCGCCGAAATAAGCGAGTTCGCAGGCCTCGGCATACGACATCGTCGGCAGGCACACCGCATCGGGCACCAGGCGCGGGTCGGCCGACAGCACGCCGTCGACGTCGGTCCAGATCGTCAGCGCATCGGCGTCGAACAGGTTGGCGAAGATCGCCGCGGAGTAATCGCTGCCGTTGCGGCCAAGCGTGGTGTCGTGGCCCTGAGTGTCGCGGGCGACGAAACCGGTAACGACGACATCGTTGTCGGCATGGTGTTTGCGCCAGTCGGCGAGGCGCGCGCGGCTCAGCGCCCAATCCACGCCGACGCCCATCTCGCCCGGATGCACCACCAGCACCTCGCGCGCGTCGAGCCGCGTCCAGCCCGCGCCATCGCCGCCGAGTGCGGCGTGCATGAGGTAGGAAGACAGAACTTCGCCGAGGCCGGGCAGGGCATCGGCGTAGGCGCCGTCGGAGGCGGTCGCGAGCGCTTCGAGCGCCGCGCGCAGGCCATCGAAGTCGGTCTCGATCGCCGCGTGTGCACCGTGACGGTGTTGGCCGTCGAGTGCGTCGGCGGTGTCGAGGTGGCGTTGGCGCAGCTCGGACCAGGCCGGTACCCAGTTCTGGCCGGCGCGGGCGTCGGCGACCAGGGCGACCAGGGCGACCAGCGCATCGGTGACGCCCTGCATCGCCGAGACCACCACCACCCGTTGCGGTGCGCCGTCGTCGAGCAGGCCGGCGGCGACGCGGTAACGGCCGGCGTCGGCCAGGCTGCTGCCGCCGAATTTGTGAGCATGGCGTGCGGGCGCGCGTACCGGGGCATAGGCCGATTCCTGCGCCGGTGACGCGGCGAAGGCTTGCGCGGGTTTGGACGGTTCGGCGTCGGACCCAGCCGCTTCGGGCGGGTCGTCGGGGCCTTGTTGAGCGAGGCCTGGCTGAGCGAGGCCTGGCTGAGCGAGGGCGGGCTGAGGTTGAGCGGACGACATGGAAAACTCCTGATGGAGCTCCGTGTCCCGGTTCGGGTGAGGCTGGCAGCCCGCACCCTGGTCGGGTGCGGAGCGGCGTGGTCGATTAGCTGGACACGCCCGTCCGCACCTTGTGAGAGGTGGTACCGGTACCGGTGGTGGTAATCGACATCGACACAATCGCCGATACCCCGCCTTGCGGCTGGGTCGAGACGTTGTGGGCGATGGCGAAGGCGGGGTGCATGGGGCTAGCAATAACCCGTCGTTGTGCGGCGCGTCAAGTGGGGGGCGGCAGGAATGTGGCGAACGGCGGAATCGGCCGCCGCCAGGGCCCCCTGTCCCCAGCCGGACGCGGACCCGGGCGGGGGACGCGCCGGCGCGGACTCAGCGGCCGTAGTTCGCGGTGATCCGGGCCTGGCCGATGACGTGATCGCGCAGCATGAAGGCGGCCAGGGCGCCGCCGGCGTTGGCGTCGACCTTGAGTTTGTCGACCTTGAGCGCCCACACCGTGAATTCGTAGCGATGTGTGGTGCCGGCCGGCGGGCAGGGCCCGGCATAACCGGGCTTGCCGAAATCGTTGCGGGTCTGCACGGCGCCCGGCGGGAAGGCCTTCGCAACCGCGCTCGCGCCGCTGTCGAGAAACGTGGCCTTGGCCGGGATGTTGACCACCACCCAATGCCACCAGCCCTTGCCGCCCGCGGCGTCGGGATCGTGCACGGTGATCGCGAAACTGCGGGTGCCGGCCGGTGGGTTGTGCCAGGCCAGCGCCGGCGACTGATTGGCGCCCTTGCAGCCGAAACCGTTGAACACGTAGCGCGCGTCGATGGTGTCGCCGTCGCGGATGTCGGGGCTTTCGACGACGAAGTCGGCGGCCAATGCCAGCGGCGAAGCGAGCAGCAAGGCGATGGACAGAACATGGCGCAACAGGTTCATGGCGTGGCATCCGTGTGGGCGATGGACCGAGGCGAAGGCATCGGCGGGTCATGGGCGTGCAAGCGGCACGATCATGAAAGGAACGGCTGTGCATTATCGCCAGCCGGCGCGGCCTGGCGAATGTCGGCGTGTCAGGCGTGGCTCAGCTGCCCCACGGCGGCGGAGGCGCCAGCACCGGTTGGGTCAGGTCGAATTCGACCCGGAACAATCGCCCCGGGCGGGCGAGTTCGTAGACGAAGCGGCGCTCGTCGATCTCGATCGCCCAGACATTGGGAATCGAGACCGCGCGGCCGAGCTTGCCGAACAAGGCCTTGCTTTCGTCGTCGGCGGGAAACTCGTAGCGGCCGGCGCGCGGCGACTCGCGCCAGTCGCCGCCGTATAGCGTCATGGCGTCGGCGCTGCCGTCGGCGTGGCGATGATCGTGCTTGAGATTGAAGCGCGTGCCATCGTCGCGCAGCACCCAGGTGCGCGAGCGGTCGTCGCCGACATGGAACGGCACCCGGATTTCGTTCGCCCCGCATTCGCGCACGTGCATGACCAGCGGCTTGCCGGCGAACGGGTCGTCGGCGCTCTTGGGGGTGTCGACGACGACGCGCCCGGCGAAGGCCTGGCCGCACAGCGGGCGCAGGCGGTCGAGCAGGTCGGAGCGATGGCTCGCCGCGGTGGCGGCTGGCGCGGCGAGGCCGGGGGCGGGGCCGGGCTTCGCCGCCGGGCCGGCGCAGGCGGACAGGGCGATGGCCAGCGGGGCCACGACCAGCGCGGCGAGGGTGGGCAGAACGTGGGCGCGTCGGCGCGGCAGGGTCGGTTTCATCGCCGAACCCTAGCCGGCCCGGTCATCGCGGGCAATCGCCGCCGTCGCCGGATTGGCGCCGTCGCCGGTTTCCATGTCTAATGCGCGTTGAAGCGGGGGTACCGCCGATGGCCTGAACGGCCCGGTGGTTGAGACAGACCCTTCGAACCTGATGCGGTTTAGACCGCCGTAGGGAAGCTTCGCCGGAGGCGCCTTCAGCGCGTCCGCGCGCCGCCCGCTTCGTCCCGGCTCGAATGAGCGAACTACAGGACGAATTCCGATGAATGCGGTGCCCTCCGAACTGATCCAGCAAGCCGAGAAGCTGTCGGCCGACGTTACCCGCCCGATCCCCGGCTCGCACAAGATCCACGTGCAAGGCTCGCGTCCGGACCTGCAAGTACCGATGCGCGAGATCGCGCTGGCACGCACCCCGACCATCTTCGGCGGCGAAGACAACGCGCCGCTGGCGGTCTACGACACCTCGGGCATCTACACCGACACCGGCGCGGTCATCGACCTGGCCGCCGGCCTGGCGCCGCTGCGCGCCGGCTGGATCGCCGAACGCGGCGACACCGAAGCGCTGACCGGCCTGTCTTCGGAGTTCGGCCGCAAGCGCGAGCACGATCCCAAGCTCGCCCATGTGCGTTTCGGCAACCGGCCGCTGCCGCGTCGCGCGAAAAACTTCGGAACGGCCGGCGCCGCCAACGTCACCCAGATGCATTACGCGCGCCGCGGCATCGTCACGCCGGAAATGGAATACATCGCGATCCGCGAGAACCAGCGCCTGGAAGCGATCCGCGAAGGCCATCTGCTGACCCAGCACCCGGGCCAGAGTTTCGGTGCGAACATCCAGAAGATCATCACCCCGGA
>NZ_JBQEOE010000038.1:32479-59552 GCF_052045105.1 Lysobacter sp. 22409
TCATCCCGAACAACATCAACCACCCGGAAAGCGAGCCGATGATCATCGGCCGCAACTTCCTGACCAAGGTCAACGCGAACATCGGCAACAGCGCGGTGTCCTCGGGCATCGCCGAAGAAGTCGAGAAGCTGGTGTGGTCGATCCGCTGGGGCGCCGACACGGTCATGGACCTGTCCACCGGCAAGCACATCCACGAAACCCGCGAGTGGATCATCCGCAACTCGCCGGTGCCGATCGGCACGGTGCCGATCTACCAGGCGCTGGAAAAGGTCGACGGCCGCGCCGAAGAACTCAACTGGGAGATCTTCCGCGACACCCTGATCGAACAGGCCGAGCAGGGCGTGGATTACTTCACCATCCATGCCGGCGTGCTGCTGCGCTACGTGCCGCTGACCGCCAAGCGGGTGACCGGCATCGTCTCGCGCGGCGGCTCGATCCTGGCCAAGTGGTGCCTGGCGCACCACAAGGAGAATTTCCTCTATACCCACTTCGAGGAAATCTGCGAAATCATGAAGGCCTACGACGTGGCCTTCTCGCTCGGCGACGGCCTGCGTCCGGGCTCGATCGCCGACGCCAACGACGCGGCCCAGTTCGGCGAGCTGGAAACCCTGGGCGAGCTGACCAAGATCGCCTGGAAGCACGACGTCCAGACCATGATCGAAGGCCCCGGCCACGTGCCGATGCAGTTGATCAAGGAGAACATGGACAAGCAGCTCGAGGTCTGCGGCGAAGCGCCGTTCTACACCCTCGGGCCGCTGACCACCGACATCGCCCCGGGCTACGACCACATCACCTCGGCGATCGGCGCGGCGATGATCGGTTGGTTCGGCACCGCGATGCTCTGCTACGTCACCCCGAAGGAGCACCTGGGCCTGCCGAACAAGCACGACGTGCGCGAAGGCCTGATGGCCTACAAGATCGCCGCGCACGCGGCCGACCTGGCCAAGGGCCACCCGGGCGCGCAGGCGCGCGACAACGCGATGAGCAAGGCGCGTTTCGAGTTCCGTTGGGAAGACCAGTTCAACCTCGGCCTCGATCCGGAGCGCGCCCGCGAGTACCACGACGAGACCCTGCCGAAGGACGCGCACAAGGTCGCGCACTTCTGCTCGATGTGCGGCCCGCACTTCTGTTCGATGAAGATCACCCAGGACGTGCGCGACTACGCCAAGGAACACGGCGTCGAAGAAGTCGCCGCGCTCGACGAGGGCATGGCCGAAAAGGCCGCCGAGTTCCGCGCCCAGGGCGCGGAAGTCTATCGCCGCGCCTGATCGTCGCAGGCCGTCGAGAAAATCCGGCGCGACGCGGCTGCGTCGTGCCGGATTTCCAACATCGCGCCGCTTCTCCTGTAGGAGCGGCATAAGCCGCGACCAACCGAAGCGTCGTACGAAAGCGTCGCAGCCGAAGTTCCGATGCGCGGATGCCCGATCTTTTGCCGTTGGGTAGGAGCGGCGCAAGCCGCGACTAACCAAAGCGTCGTACGAAAGCGTAGTAGCCGAAGTCCCGAACTCCCGAAACCCCACGGCTCTGATCGAATGCGATCCGGATGCCTGCCGCTTCGGAGGCTTGCGTGGTATCCGGCCTCCTCGGCTGATCGCGGCTTGCGCCGCTCCTACTCTTGAAGCGGTTGCGAGGCTCACCCCTCTGTGCGCCGTCCGCCAAGTCCTGCACACTCTCGCCGCATGAGCGACCGTAGCTACACCTCCCTCAAATGGCGCGTCCACGCGCGACGCCATCCCTCGGCCTTCCTGCTCGCGGCGCAACTGCTGAGCATGCTCGCCTATCCCCTGTTCGAGCCGTCCGGCGGCGGGCGGGTGGTGTTCGGCGCCTTCGGCGTGCTGGTGCTGGCGCTGGCGGTGTGGGTGGTCAACCGCAGCCCGGCGATCAAGTGGATCGCCTGGATCATCGCGGTGCCGGCGTTCGTGCTGTCGGTATTGTCGGTGCTGTTCGCCAGCCCGGACCTGCTGATCGCCTCGTCGGCGCTGGAGGCGGCGCTGTACTTCTACGCCGCCGGCGCCCTGATCGCCTACATGATGAGCGACCATCGGGTGACCGCCGACGAACTGTTCGCGGCCGGGGCGACCTTCACCCTGTTGGCCTGGGGCTTCGCCTACGCCTTCCTGGTCTGCCAGGCCTGGTACCCGGGCAGTTTTACCGGTGCCGAGCGCCCGGGCGAGCCGCGTACCTGGCTCGAACTGTTGTTCCTGAGCTTCACCAATCTGTCGGCGGTCGGCCTTGGCGACATCTTGCCGATGAGTCCGGCGGCGCGGGTGCTGACCATGTTCGAGCAGTTCGCCGGGGTGGGGTATATCGCCGCGGTGGTGTCGCGCCTGATCGGCCTGACCATCCTGCGCAACGAGCGGCAGTGAGGCAGTAACACCCCCGGGTTACAGGACAATGCGCGGGCCCGGAGCCCTTTTGGAACGATACGTTCCGGGGTTTTGGCCGGTTTGGGGCCGCCTGCGTCACTCGAACAGGTCCGGCTCAGCTTCGCGGACGCTAGAATAGGCGGTTCCAACGCGCTTTTCCGATTGCGCCATCGCGCCATGCCGGATATGTCGGTTTGTCGTTTCGCCGCCCATGCGTTCAGGCACATGACCGGCGGCGGGCGAGTGCGCATCATCAGCAGGATTCATGCCGCGAATTCACGAGCCATCGTTACCGACTCCGCCCGCCGAGCAGCTGCGGGTGGGGGAGTGCCTGGTCGACATCCCCTTGCGCGAGATCCGCGCACCGGGCGCCCGTCGGCCTCGCCGCATCACGCCCAAATCGATGGGCGTGCTGCTGGTGCTCGTCGAACACGCCGACCGCGTGGTCAGCCGCGATGCGCTGCTGACCGAGGTCTGGCCCGACACCTTGCCTACCGACGACGTCGTCACTCAGGCCATCACCCAACTGCGCAAGGCCTTCGACGAAGACCGCGGCAATCCGCGCTACATCGAGACCATCGCCAAGAACGGCTACCGCCTGCTGGCTGAGGTCGAATGGCTGCCGCAGGAGAGCGCGGCCTCCACCCACCACGAGCCGGCCGACGACGTTGAAATATCGACCGCGCCGGCGGCGCTGATCGACGAGCGTGTCGAACCGGTGCCCTTGCCGAACCACCCGCGTCCGCGCGGCACCTGGCGTTCGATCGTCGGCGTGATCGCGCTGGTGATCGGCCTGGTCGGCGGCCTGGTGTGGTGGTCGCTCGCGCGCCAGCCGCAAACGCAGGCGGCCGTGCCGGCGGTCGACCCGGCGCGCGCGACCAATACCCCGCGCCCGTATCGCCTGATCACTTCCATGCCCGGCTTCGAGCTCGCCCCGACCTTGTCGCCGGATGCGGCGATGGTGGCCTACGTGGCGATACCCGAAGGCCAGCGCGGCACCGCCATCCTGGTGCAGACCACCGACCAGACCCCGCCGCGCCAGCTCACCCAACCTAATGGCCAGGCCGAGGACAGCGCCCCGGCGTGGTCGCCGGACGGTCGTTCGATCGCCTTCCTGCGCCTGGAACCCGGGGTGTCGTGCCGGGTGCTGGTGATCGCCGCCAACGGCGGCGCCGAGCGCGAAGTCGGCACGTGCGACTCGCGCAACCCGCCGACCTTCGACTGGACCGGCGACGGCCGTGGCCTGATCTTCGGCAGCATGTGGACCCCGCAGGGCATCGTCGGCATGCGCGTGCTCGACCTCGCCAGCGGCGAGTGGCGCGCGGTGCCGTATCAGCCCGGCGCCGGCAACCTCGACCTGTCGCCGCGGTTTTCGCCGGACGGGCGTTGGCTGGTGTTCGTTCGCAACAGCCCGCAGGGCGATTTCTGGCGCCTGCCGGCCGAAGGCGGCAAGGCCGAACGGCTCAGCCACCTCAGCGCCGACGTGCGCGGCTGGGACTGGTTGCCGGACAGCCGCAATATTCTGTTCGGGCGGATGATCGACGGCGACACCCGCATGTTCCGTCTCGACCTGGACACCGGTCAGGCCCGCGACCTCGGCATCGAGTCGGCGCAGGCGCCGGCGGTGGCGGCGGCGCGGCCGGCCGCGGCCTTCGTCCAGCGCAAACCTTATTTCGGCCTGTTCCGGGTGGTGCTCGGCGACACCTCGCAAGGCGCGGTGCATGTGGTCGACCCGCTGTTCCCGTCCTCGGCCCGCGACATCCTGCCCACCATCGCCCCCGACGCGCACCAGATCGTGTTCGTCTCCGACCGCTCCGGCAGCACTCATTTGTGGTGGGCCGACATGGACCAGCCCGATTCGTTGCGCATGCTGCAGGGCGTGCAACCCGGCACGCGCTATGCGCCGTCGTGGTCCAACGACAGCGCGCGGGTGACCGTGGTCGGGCCGGACGCCGAAGGCCGCAACGTGGTCCACGAGATCGTCCCGGCCAGCGGCCGCGTGACCCGCCTGCCGGTGCCCCTGCCGGACCCGATCCAGGCCGTGCAACTGCCCGACCCGCATCGCCTGCTGGTCCTGGCCGGCACCGGCGACGGCCGCCTGAGCCTGAATCTGTTCGACCGCCGGCTGACACCCTGGCGCCTGTTGAGCCAGTTGGCCGACGTCTCCGAGGTTCGCGTCGACGGCGCCCGCAACCGTCTGCTGTTCACCCGCCAGACCGAGGCCGGGCTGTGGCAGTCGGATCTGGGCCTGACGCCGGCCAGCGTCCGTCGCATCGGCGACGGCGAACCGGTCGCCGACCGCTACCGGCTCTGGGACGTGGCGACCGAGACCGGCGAGCTGCGCTATCTCGACCAGCAGCCGACCTGCCTGTCCCTACTGCGCCGGATCGCCTCGCCGGAGTTGCCGCCGTCGGTCCTGTGCCTGGACCAGAGCCGGCGCTCGGCGATCAACGGATTCAGCCTGAGTCCGCGCGGCGACGCGGTTTATCTGGCCCTGGCCAAGTGGGACGGCGCTGATATCGGTTACATGGACCTGCCCGAAGAGCCGAAGACCTTCGTGCCCGGCTGGCTCAACTGATTGATTCTGCAAACAAATGTGCTTTCGGAAAAGCTTCGGTTGTGACGTCGTTCCGAATTCGCCTAACTCTCCGTCAAATTTCTGAAGTCGCGCGCCGGACTTAGGCAAAACAACACCTCATTCTCGGCACATGAGGTGGACCAATGGAGCAAGCATTGTGGGCGGATCGCGGACAGCTGTTGCAGCTGGACGCTCAGGATCCCGCCATTCAGGCCAGTTGCGTCGGCGTCTCCCGTCTCGGCAGCGCCCAGCTGTCGGGCACGCATTTTTCGATCTGGGTCCAGCTGCGCGGCAGCTCCTGGGTCGAAGCCAAGGAAGGTAAGTTCCGCCTCAAGCGCGGCGACTGGATCGCGTTCGAACGCGACTCCAAGCCGGTCCTGCAGGCCGACCGCTACGGCGTCTGCGTCGGCCTTAACCTGACCGCCGACGCGATCAAGGCCATGACCCGGCTCGCCGAGTGCAGCCTCTATGCCGGCCGCGGCCGCATGAGCCGCCATGACGCCCGCATCGCCCTGCGCCTGTGGCGCCAGGCCCATGCCCGCAACGGCGAGGCCGACGGTGGCCTGGACATCAACGCCCTGCGTCCGATCCTGTTGCACCTGGCCGGCGTCCAGCGCGAGCTGACCGCTCGCATCCAGCGCTGCCCGGGCCGCTCGCGCAGCCGCAAGCGCCAGGTGTTCGGCCGTCTGCAGCGCGCCCGCCTGTACCTGGAAGGCAACTGCGACCGCGTGGTGCGGATCAGCGAACTGGCCGAACTGACGAGCTTCTCGAGCTGGTACTTCTCCAAGACCTTCCACAGTCTTTATGAGGAGAGCCCGCAGGCGGCGTCGGCGCGCATGCGTCTGGAGCACGCGGCCGATCTGCTCAAGAACACCTCGATGATGATCGGCGAAGTCGCCGCCGCCAGCGGCTTCGACAATTGCTGCAGCTTCGCCCGCGCTTTCCGCGCACGCTTCGGCACCTCGGCGACGCGTTACCGCAGCGCCGCGGCCAGCGCGAAGCTGGAATCGGCCCAGTTGGCATCGGCGAAGCCGGCGGCCGCACCGCTGCGCAAGGCCGCATAAGCCGCGTCGGTTACCGCAGCAGCAACATCGCGACACGTGGAGCGGCGCACGCGCCGTACGCAACACCGCAATACGTAAGCAGGACGACCGCTGAAGTTTCGAATGCGCGCCGCGCGCGCATCGAAACTTCGGCGACGATCGTGGCCCCGGCCACGAGCGCAGGGCCAGCCCGGCACGATCGCCGCACGCGATCTCCCAGCACGCAACGCCATTGCGATTTCTTTCTCCAGCAACCTGCGCTGAATCGTTGCGCAGCCGTGCGCGGTGCGATGCCGCGATCGCCGCCGTTTCGATTTATCGGTCGTTCATGCCGAGCGCATCGACAGCATCGGCAAACCTTCTCGTCTTCGCGCGCAAACCTGCGCATCGCCTGAGTGCGTCGTCGCATCGACTCGCTGTCGAGGTTCGATCGCGACGCGCGCATCGCGTTTTCATCGGCGCTTGATTGCATCGTTGCGTTGTGACCACGACCGCGACGACTCAATCGGCAAAGTCTCCCGGCCTCAAGGGCAAAGCAGCATCGGCTTGCGGGTCGTACTTTTGCAAAGCGTTTTAACACGCCCATAACGAGATTACTGGAGAGAGATAGATGAACCATCGCAGTCTGCGCCCCGCGGCGCGGTACGGCTTGCTGCCGTCCGCCATCGCCACGGCGTTAGTGACGGCCCTGATTCCGGCGATCGCCGGCGCACAGGAAGCCGACGCCTCCAATCAGGCCACCACCACCCTCGACCGCATCGAAGTCACCGGTTCGCGCATCCGTCAGGCGAATCTGGAAACCTCGCAGCCGGTCGTCACGATGACGCGCGCCGACATCCAGAAGCAGGGCTTCACGAGCGTCGCGGACATCGTCCAGAACATCACCGCCACCGGTTCGCCGGCGATCTCGCGCGCCGACGCGCTGGCGTCGGGCGAAGACGTGGGCGGCCAGTACGTCGACCTGCGTAACCTCGGCCCGCAGCGCACGCTGGTGCTGATCGACGGTAAGCGCATGGGCATCAGCTCCAGCGGTTACTCCGACCTGGCGTCGATCCCGAGCTCGATCGTCGAGCGCATCGAAGTCCTCACCGACGGCGCTTCGGCCCTGTACGGTTCGGATGCGATCGCCGGCGTGGTCAACATCATCACCCGCAAGCGTTTCGACGGCCTCGAAGCCAGCGCCTACCTCGGCCAGTACGGCCAGGGCGACGGCAACAAGGAAGTCTATAACTTCGTCGTCGGCCAGACCGGCGAGCGCGGTTCGGTGACCCTGGGCGCCGAGTACAGCAAGGAAGATCCGGTCATGGCCCGCGATCGCGCCTTCACTCGCTACCCGAACGGTCGTGGCCATCCGTTCCCCGATCAGGGCGGCGCCAACGGTGGCGTGCGCACCAACGGTTGGAGCGCCATCAACCAGTGGGGCACCCTGTTCGACAACGCCGATAACGCGCTGACTGCGAACCGTGGCACCACCGATACCTCCAAGCTCGCGAACTTCCACGCGACGAACCCGCTGACCGACTACACCAACGCCAACGAAGAGATGTATCTCTCGACCGGCCTGGAGCGTCGTTCGGTGTTCGCCAACGCCGAGTTCGACATCACCGACAACCTGCGCGCCAAGGCCGACGTCCTGTACACGGACCGCGAAGCCACCCAGCAGATCGCCGGTTATCCGTTCCGCTCCACCGGCTTCAGCGATCGCTATGAAGGCGACCTGAGCCTGAAGGCCGGCAGCGCGTTCAACCCGCTGGGTTACGACGCCGACTTCTACCGCCGTGGCTGGGAAGTGCCGCGCCAGACCAAGTCCGAGCTGACCACCTACCGCTTCAGCGGCGGCCTCGAAGGTTCGTTCGAACTGGCCGGCAAGCCGTGGGATTGGGACGCTGGTTACATGTACAACCAGAACAAGGGCGTCAAGACCGGCACCGGCAATCTGTACCTGCCGCACGCCGAGAAGGCCCTGGGCCCGTCGTTCATCGACGCGAGCGGCGTGGCCCGTTGCGGCACCGCGGCCAACCCGATCGCCGGCTGCCTGGCCTGGAACCCGCTGCTGGGTCCGGACGTCAACGCACCGGGTTCGTTGAACAACAAGGATCTGCAGAAGTACCTGTACCTGCCGACCCACGACACCTCGACCACCAAGACCGAGGTCTACAGCCTCAACCTCAGCGGCGTGCTCGCCACGCTGCCGGCGGGCGACCTCGGCCTGGCGGCCGGTTACGAGCACCGCAAGGAATCGGCGCACTACTCGCCGGACGCCCTGCTGCAGTCGGGCCTGAGCACCGACCTGGCCGGTAGCGAAACCCAGGGCGGCTACTCGCTCGACGAGTTCTACGTCGAACTCGCCGTGCCGGTGCTGGCCGACGTGGCCTTCGCGAAGGAACTGTCGTTCAGCCTCGCCGGCCGTTACTCGGACTACAACACCTTCGGCGACACCACCAACGGCAAGTTCAGCCTGAAGTGGAAGCCGATCGACGACCTGCTGGTGCGCGGCACCTACGCGACGGGCTTCCGCGCCCCGACCGTGGCCGACCTGTACGGCGGCGTCAGCGAGAGCTTCGACAACTACACCGACCCGTGCGATACGTCGTTCGGCTCGGCCGTGCGTAACCCGCAGGTCGCTGCGCGTTGCGCAGGCGTGGTCCCGGCGAACTTCCGCCAGGTCGCTTCCGGCGGCCGTCCGGCCACCGGCCCGAACGCTCAGTCCGACAGCGCTTTCCTGTCCGGTTCGAACCCGAACCTGATGCCGGAAACCTCGAAGTCGACCAGCATCGGTTTCGTCTACAGCCCGAGCTACGTCAGCGGCCTCGACGTCAGCCTGGACTGGTGGAAGATCAAGATCGACGACGTCATCGCGGCTGAAACCGTCACCTCGATCCTCAACAACTGCTACGTGCTCGGTATCGATTCGGCCTGCGGCCGCTTCGTGCGCGACACCGACGGCCAGGTCGTGGGCGTGACCCGCAACCTGATCAACGGCGGTTACCAGGAAACGGCCGGTTACGACCTCGGCATCGCCTACCGTCTGACCGACACCCGCTTCGGCAACTTCTCGTTCACCTGGAAGACGACCTACGTCGACTACCTGGAATACAAGCGCGACGGCGAGTCCACCACGCCGGTCGAGCAGCGTACGAGCTGGGTCGCCGATGGCCTGAGCAACTTCCGCGTGCGTTCGAACTTGAACGCCGACTGGAGCCGCGGCGACTTCGGCGCAAGCTGGGGCGTGCGTTACTACTCCGGCCTGAAGGAAGAGTGCGCGTATGACCTGAACGGCGGCGCGGAATGCGACAAGCCGAACTACCAGTCGGGTTACAAGGGCATCCAGCCGATCCGCGAAGTGGGCGCCAACACGTTCCACGACGTGCAGGTTCGCTACAACACCCCGTGGAACGCCACGGTGGCGGTGGGCGCGAACAACGTGTTCGACCACGTCGGCCAGACCATGTACAGCCAGCCGAACAGCAGCTTCGCCTACAACGGCAGCTTCGACATCGGTCGCTTCGTGTACATGAAGTACACCCAGCGCTTCTGATAAGCGTCAGGTAGTACCGCAATACGACTACGGCCCCGAAAGGGGCCGTAGTTTTTTGTGGTGGCGGCCGGCGAGGTTGTGGGCGTTGGTTCTGGCCGATTAGCCAGGGAAACAAAAAGCCGCCCGAAGGCGGCTTTTTGTTGTTATGCCGATCTATCGAAGATCAGAACTTCGGCTTGTCTTCTTCCGAGGTGGCCGCGTAGCGCTCGATGGCTTCGACCAGGATCTTCTTGGCTTCCTCGGCATTGCCCCAACCGTCGAGCTTGACCCACTTGCCCTTCTCCAGGTCCTTGTAGTGCTCGAAGAAGTGGCCGATGCGCTCGAGCCAGTGCGGGCTGACCTGTTCGATGTCGTGGATGTGGCTGTAGCCGGCGAAGACCTTGTCGACAGGCACGGCGAGCAGCTTTTCGTCGCTGCCGGCTTCGTCGGACATCTTCAGCACGGCCACCGGACGGCAGCGGATCACCGAGCCCGGGATCAGCGGCAGCGGCAGGATCACCAGCACGTCGGCCGGGTCGCCGTCGCCGCAGACGGTGTGCGGGACGTAGCCGTAGTTGCAGGGATAGCGCATCGGGGTCGACAAGATGCGGTCGACGAAGATGGCGCCGGAGGACTTGTCGACCTCGTACTTGACCGGCTCGGCATCCTTCGGGATTTCGATGATGACGTTGATCTCGTGCGGCGGATTCTTGCCGGTGGAAACGAGGTCCAGACCCATGTGTGCTCCGACTGCTGAGGCCCGCTGGAAGGCGGGCGGTGAAAGAAAGAGGGCCATTCTACGCGGCTGGGTGCTGCGTTGCAGCACGGGGGCAGGCGGGCTCGGCCGGGAGCCGCGGCCCGCGTAAATGTCCAATCGGCGGTAAAACAACGGCTTCGTGCGCGCATCGGCGGCCAACCGCATCCGAGCGACGCGGCCATCGAACGCCGGTGGCGATCGTGTCAAAAAGCGTCCAGGCGCCGTCCAATACGAGGCGGGCAGGGTTTCGGCCGGTGCCCTTGCCGCTCTCCGCGTGGGGTGTTAATCCTGCATTTAGATCGATACAAATGCGAGGGCGGCGATGGCGTGGTGGGGCTATGTCGAGCAAGAGCTGATCGGTTTCTTCGGCCTGGGGGCCTTGCTGCAGCTGTTGGCCGAGCAGGGCTACCGGGCGCTGCTCAGCACCGACGGGGCCGCGGCCTTGTTGTACCCGGTCATCCCGATCCTGCTGGTGTACGAACTGTTGCGTACCGTCGCCCAGCGCCGCTTCAAGCTCGAGGACTACAAGCTCCCGTTCCTGACTCTGCTGGCCAACCGGCTGATCTCGACCTTCCTGACCTTCGGCGTGGTGACCTTGTGCATCGGCCTGTTCCAGCCGTATGCGCCGTTCCAGGTCGGCATCAGCGCGCCCGGGCTGATCTACGGCTACCTGGTCTGGGAGTTCGCTCATTTCGTCTACCACTACCTCGCCCACAAGGTGCGCTTGCTGTGGTGCCTGCACTCGACTCATCACGCGCCGGTGGCGATGAATCTGTCGGTCAACTACGCGCATTTGTTCCTGGAAGCGCCTTACGCGGATCTGGTGCGCACTACGATCTGCATCCTGGCCGGGGTCGAGCCGCCGCTGCTGTTGCTGATCATGTTCGTCGACGGGCTGTGGGGGCAGTTCATCCACCTGGGCGAGCACGCGCTCAAGGACGGGCGCCTGGGGTTGCTGCATCGGGTGATCCTGACGCCGGCGCACCACCGCGTGCATCACGCGCGCAACGCGGTCTACATGGACACCAATTTCTGCAATCTGCTCAATGTCTGGGACCGCGTGTTCCGCACCTATCAGCCGCAGCGCGAGGACGTGCGGATCGAGTACGGCATCACCCGGCCGCTGAAACCCGGCAGTTTTCTCGATGCGTATCTGGGCGAATTCGCTGCCTTGCTGCGCGACGTCGCCACCGCGCCCGGATGGAGGAACAAGTTGCTGTATCCGATCATGCCGCCGGGTTGGAGCCACGACGGCGAGCACAAGACCGCCGATGTCAGCAAACGCGCCTGGCTGGCGCAGCAGGGGGCGCCATGAATCGCTGGCCGATCGTGTGGGTAGTGCTCGCCGTGTCCTGGCCGACCGCCCTCGCATACGCGGGCGAGCCCGCGCGAGCCAATCTCGCCTTGCATCGCCCGGCCACCGGTTCGGCGATCTGCAAGCCCGGCGAGGAAGCGGAGAAGGCGGTCAACGGCTTGCTCGCCAGCAAAACCCACGACAAGTTCTGTTCGCTGCAGCGGCCGGCCTGGCTGCGCATCGATCTGCAAGCCGAGCGCGAGCTGCGCGGCTTCACCGTCAAGCATGCGCAAGCCGGCGGCGAAGCGGCTGCGATGAATACGCGTGCATTCGCGCTGTCGGTGTCGAGCGATGGCGCGAGCTGGCGGCAGGTGGCGAAGGCCGACGACAACGTCGACGGCGTCAGCGTGCATCGCATCGCCCCGACGCGGGCGCGTTATGTGCGCCTGGACGTGAGCCAACCGGCGCAGGACCCGGCCGATCCGGCGACCCGCATCTACGAAGTCGAAGCCTGGTAACTCCTCGTCGCGCGCCGTCGGGCCGGCGTTCGGGCGCTCCTGGGGTCGACCCTAGCGTGGGTACGCCCTAGCTTGGATGCGGCCATACGTCTGCGTATCTAGGAGGCTCGTACTCCGTCCATCGCAGGCTTGCCATGTCCGTACAGCTCGACGCCACCCGTTCCGCGCCGCCGGCCGATTCTTACTGGAACGATCCGATCGCCGCCGACCCGAACCGCCTGGCCGAGCCGCAGCCGCCGGTGACTGCCGAAGCGGCGGTCGCCGAGCTTGCCGAGCCGGACCGCCCGGCGCTGGACGGTGCGGTGGCGATCGACGGCAACGACACCAATCCTCAGCAGCGCAGCGAGGGCCGCACGCCGGACGGCAAGACCGTGCAGATCGATCCGCTGCACCAGGGCGCCGAAGTGTCGATAGCGCGCGAGCAGACCCTCGCCGACGCCGGCCTGGGGCGTACCTATGTCAGCACCGATCAGGTCGTGCTGACCACCGGCGCCAAGAACGACGACGTGCAGATCACCCAGCGCGACGACGGCACCCTCGATGTCGGCATCAACGGCGAGAAATACGAGGTGCGCCTGGGCGAGAACCAGGAGCTGACCATTCGCAGCGGCGCCGGCAACGACACCATCAACGTCGCCTCGAACGTGAAAGTGAACATCGTCGTTGACGGCGGCGCCGGCGACGACAAGATCGCTACCGGCGCCGGCAACGACCGCATCGACGGCGGCCTCGGCAACGATGTCGTCGCCACCGGCGCCGGCCGCGACGATGTGTTCGGCAACCGCGGCGACGACCGTCTCGATGCCGGCGATGGCGACGACGTGGTCTATGGCGGCGACGGCGTCGACACGCTCGGTGGCGGCAACGGCGTCGACTTCCTCGAAGGCGGCCAGGGCCAGGACACGCTCGACGGCGGCGCGGGCAAGGACATGCTGTCGGGCGGCCTCGACGACGACAGCTTGCGCGGCGGCGACGGCGACGATGCGGTCTACACCGGCGCCGGCAAGGACACGGTCGACAACCGCTCCGGCCACGATACGGTGTATGCGCAGCAGGCCAGCGACCTCATCAACGCCGCCACCGGCGCCCGCAACACGGTGATCAACGTCGAGATCAGCGCCAGCAAGGGCGTGACCATCGAGGGCTCGGACGCGTTCAGGCAGCGCGTCGGCGCCGAGATCGAGTTCCTGCGCAGCTCGCCGAACGGCCAGCAGATGCTGGCCGAGTTCGATAAGGCGGCCGCGCGCGGCAACTCCGTCACCATCAAGGAACTGGCGAACGAGCAGAACGGCTACGCCCAGACCTTCAGCAACGACGCCGACATCGTCAACGGCAAGCCCGGCGCCGGCGGCGACGTGCAGATCAGCTACAACCCTTCGTTCCACATGGCCGAGTTCCCGGCGCCGGTGGTGGTGCTGTATCACGAGATGTCGCACGCCTATAACGGCGTCACCGGCACCTTCCAGCCGGGCACCTACCGCGGCACCGGGCCCGACAACGGCGAGGTGCCGAACGCCGAACGCCAGGCGGTCGGCCTGGAGACCAGTGCGCCGGCCTACGATTTCGACGGCGACCCCAATACGCCCAAGACCACCGCCAATCCCGACCACCTGACCGAGAACGGCATCCGCGGCGAGCTCGGCTTGCCGGACCGGCCGAGTTATTCGCTCTGACGGCGCGCCATTCATCGCGCATCGCGACGACGGTCTCAGGAGCGACGAGCGGCAGCCCGCGTTCATCGCGGGCTGTCCGACTTTGTCTAGGATCGCTGGATAGTCGTTCTGATTCCCGGATGAGGCGTGCGCCGAGGCAGTTGCCATCCTCCATCGCGTGCGCCGATTCTCCGTACCCGAGACGAGCCCTGGCATGAAGTCGACGCAGTACCCTCGTTACGCCTGCATTCGCCGCCTGCTCGTGTGTTCGATGGCGCTCGCCGCGAGCGCCTGCGTGCATGCGCAACCCTCTTCATCCGCGGAGTCCGACCCCATGCCTGCTGACCGCGCTTCGGCTGCCGCCCATATCGCGAAGGTGCAAGGCCGCGGCGTGGCGCTCGAAGCCGAGTTCGCTTATGCGGCGTCGAAACGCGTGTTGACGGTGGGCTATCGCCTGCACAACCTCGGCGATGGACCGCTCGCGGTGTTCGATCGCGGCGACCGCCACGCCGTGGCGACAGGGCGACAGAAGGCCGGCGCGATCGCGGCGCCGACCGTGCAGACCGAGAGCGGCGATGTTTCGTTGAGCCATGCGGCATCGCCCCTGCCGCGACCTGCGCCGACCTTGCCGCCGACGCCGTTGGCGATTCGTGTACCGGCGGGCGCGGAGACGGCAGGGCGTTTCGAGTTCGCGATACCTGGCGCCGATGCGCCGAAGCGCTTGCGCTGGTGTCTCGGTGTGGCGACGTTCGACGACGGCGATTTCAACGCGCCGGAAAGCGTCGGCGAGGTCGAGCTCTGGCGCGCCTCGTTTGCAGTCGCCGAACGGCAGCAACTCGTGTGCACGCCGTGGTTCGATATCGCGGCGAATGCATTCGCGGGACAGTGAGTTGGGTGGTGGGAAGATAGTCAAAAGAAAACGGCGGCCCAGGCCGCCGTTTTCGGTTTTGCGAAGCGGCATCGGCTGTCGGGCCGATGCCGGTGCGCTTACTCGACTTTCACTTCCACTCGCCGCGCTTCTTCGGCGCTGCCGCCGCCGGTGGTGACCATCGGTTTGTCGAGGACGATGCGGTCGGCGCCGATGCCCTGCGATTCCAGCCAGCCCTGCACCGCTTGCGCGCGCTCCTTGGCCAGCTCGGCATTGGTCGCCGCGCCGCCGGACTCGTCGTGGAAGCCGGAGATGCGGGCCTTCGTCGACGGCTCGGCCTTCAGTGCGGCGACCACGCCGGCCAGATCGGCCTCGGCGCTGGCCGGCGGGGTGGCCGAACCGACGTCGAAGTAGAGCTTGGCGCTGCCTGACGATGCCGGCGTGGATGCTGCGCTGTCGACGGCCTCGGTCGGACCCGATGCATCGATTGCGCCCGAGTCCACCGGCCCGCCGACGTCGGTCGCCGGCGCGGTCAGCGCGGCTTCGCTGACGCCGTGGGTGGCGGAAGCATCGCCCATTCCCGTCACCGGCAATAGCGGCACCAACAGCAAGGCGACGATGTTGATGATCTTGATCAGCGGGTTGATCGCCGGGCCGGCGGTGTCCTTGTACGGGTCGCCGACGGTATCGCCGGTGACGGCGGCCTTGTGCGCTTCCGAGCCCTTGCCGCCGTGGTGGCCGTCTTCGATGTACTTCTTGGCGTTGTCCCAGGCGCCGCCGCCGGTGGTCATCGAGATGGCGACGAACAGGCCGGTGACGATGGTGCCGATCAGCAAGCCGCCGAGCGCCTTCGGCCCGAGCAACAGGCCGACGACCACGGGCACCGCGACCGGTAGCAGCGAAGGCACGATCATTTCCTTGATCGCCGACTTGGTCAGCATGTCGACGGCGCGGTCGTATTGCGGCTTGCCGGTGCCTTCCATGATTCCGGGAATGTCGCGGAACTGGCGCCGCACTTCCTCGACCACCGCGCCGGCGGCGCGGCCGACGGCTTCCATCGCCATCGCGCCGAACAGGTAGGGGATCAGGCCGCCGATCAGCAGGCCGATGATCACCATGTGGTCGGACAGGTCGAAGTTGAACACCACGCCCGGATGCGCGGCCTGCAGGTTGTGGGTGTAGTCGGCGAACAACACCAGCGCGGCCAGCGCCGCCGAACCGATCGCATACCCCTTGGTCACCGCCTTGGTGGTGTTGCCGACGGCGTCGAGCGGGTCGGTGACCGCGCGCACGTCCGAGGGCAGCTCGGCCATTTCGGCGATGCCGCCGGCGTTGTCGGTGATCGGTCCGTAGGCGTCGAGGGCGACGATCATGCCGGCCATCGACAGCATCGAGGTGGCGGCGATGGCGATGCCGTACAGGCCGCCGAGCGCGTGCGAGCCCCAGATCGCCACGCACACCGCGATCACCGGCAGCGCGGTCGACTTCATCGACACGCCGAGGCCGGCGATGATGTTGGTGCCGTGACCGGTGGTCGATGCGGCGGCGACGTGCTTGACCGGTGCGTACTGGGTGCCGGTGTAGTACTCGGTGATCCAGACGATGGCGCCGGTCAGGATCAGGCCGATCAGCGCGCAGCCGTACAGGTTCGTCGCGCCGTGGCTGGCATCGCGCATCAGCTCGGTGGTGATCGGATAGAACGCGATCGCCGCGAGCACTGCCGAGACGATCACGCCCTTGTACAGAGCGCCCATGATCGAGCCGCCGGCCTTCACCTTGACGAAGAATGCGCCGATGATCGAGGCGATGATCGACACGCCGCCGAGTACCAGCGGGTACAGCACGCCGTTGGCGCCGACCGTGCTGGCCATCAGGCTGCCGAGCAACATCGTCGCGATCACCGTGACCGCGTAGGTCTCGAACAAGTCCGCGGCCATGCCGGCGCAGTCGCCGACGTTGTCGCCGACGTTGTCGGCGATCACCGCCGGGTTGCGCGGGTCGTCCTCGGGAATACCGGCTTCGACCTTGCCTACCAGGTCGGCGCCGACGTCGGCGCCCTTGGTGAAGATGCCGCCGCCGAGTCGGGCGAAGATCGAGATCAACGACGAGCCGAAGGCCAGGCCGACCAGGGCGTGCAGCGCTTTTTCGCCGGTCACGCCGAGCTTGGCCAGCGCGAGCCAGTAACCGGCCACGCCGAGCAGGCCCAGGCCGACCACGAGCATGCCGGTGATCGCGCCGCCGCGGAAGGCGACGTCCATGGCCGGGCCGATGCCCTTGCGCGCGGCCTCGGCGGTGCGCACGTTGGCGCGCACCGAGACGTTCATGCCGATGTAGCCGGCCGCGCCCGAGAGCACCGCACCGATCAGGAAGCCGATCGCGGTCGGCCCGCCGAGCGCGAACCAGATCAACACGAACAGGACCGCGCCGGCGATGCCGATGGTCATGTACTGACGGTTGAGATAGGCGCGTGCGCCTTCCTGGATCGCGCCGGCGATCTCCTGCATTCGTTCGTTGCCGGCGGGTTGAGCGCTGATCCAGCGCGCGGACACGATGCCGTAAAGGATCGCGATGACGGCGCAGCCCAGCGCCAAGGTCAAACCGTACTGCTCCAGCATGAACCCCTCCCCAAGTGTAGAAGTGGACATCACAGGACAACGGGTCGATCGTGTTGTGCCGCGGAAAGCTGTTGGCCGGTGTGCCGCGGAATCGCTTCTTGCGCTGATGCGTGTTGCATTGCAGCGACGCCGTGCTGCGAACACGGCGGTGTCGCGACTATCGCACACGCACTGGGCCGGTGAAACCTCGCGACCGCGGGCTGGCGCAAGGGCCCAGCGGCCATCGGCGGGGCTGCGACTGCAGTCACGGATCGGCTCCGGTTCGTTCCCGGGATCGACCCCGTTATCGCCTTGACCCGTGCACGCGCGCGCTGTGACGCAGCAGCTGAATACGCGCGGTGCGCAGCGACCGGCGCAGCGGCATGCATGGGCGCGCGGACGCTCGCACGGCGCCGACAGGCCATCGGTTTGACACTGCCTGCGCTGCGCCGCTTAGATCGATGGCGCGCATCGTGCCGGCCAGGGAATCGCCACGGTCTGCCGATGCGCACTGCGGGCACGGCCCGCAGGGGGAGCCACGGGCGGACGCGTCGTTGCGGCGCCGATGCCGGTGTGCGCTTGAGTACAGGAAAGGGTTTTCCATCGAACCTCAAGTCAGGAGATGTCCATGAGCAAGAAGCTGATCGCATGTTGTGTGTTCGTGTTCGGTATGGGGCTGGGGCTGACCGCCGCGGCCGGTGGGTCCAGCATCACGCCGGAAATGGCGCAGTGCATCTACGACTGCAAGCTGTCCGGCAACACCCAGGCCTATTGCTGGTCGTGCTGCGTGCAGAAGCAGTGCCCCATCCCGCTGGAATGAACCCGGCCGGTTGAACCCCGGGTCGTGCCGACCCGTGCGCCGGCCGCCGCTTGCAGGCGGCCGGCGCGTTCGCGGTTAGGGCCTGTGAGCGCCGTCGGCCGGGCTTCCGCCCCCGGCGGGCGAGGGTTCAGCCAATGCGTGCCAGTCTGCGCCGGCCTTGTGAGACCGGAGCCGACGATGCGATTCGTTCCCGTTTTATTCGTTTCGATGCTGTGCGCGGGCCTGCCTGCGCTCGCGACCGCCGCCGACCCGGTGCCCGAGATCAAGCGCGGGCCGATCCCGGCCCAGGCGGTCGCCCGCCTGCACACCCTGCGCCAGATTCCCGAAGCCTGCGCGCGGGTCGAGGGGATATTCACCGGCCAGGCCGCCGATCCCTACAAATTCGCGGTCGTGCGCACCAGCCCGAACTGTCAGCCCCGTGCGCGTTTCGTCGACGCCGCCAAGGCGCAGCCTTCCGAAGCCGGCGGCTGGAAGTTCAACGATCTGATCCGCGTGCCCAGCGCCGCCTGCCCACAGCAACAGGCGGTGGTGCGGATCTGGCGTAAGCCGGCCGCGGCCGCGGTGCCGCCGACCCTGGATGCGCAGGGCAAGTCGCGCTTGTACCTGCAGGACGAAAAGGAAAAGGCCGCGGCCAACAAGCTCGCCGCGATTCCGATGTTCGCTGCCGAAATGAAAGTCGAAGGCCAGGGCTGCGGCGGCTGAGCGAAGGCCTGCGCGCCTGCCGGACTTCAGCCGAAGAATCGTCGCGCGCCACGGCGCGCATAAAGAAAGGGCCGCAATGCGGCCCTTTCTTTCGTCCCGCTTCAGTGCGGCGGCTTCGTTGCGAAGCCGCTGCGCTTACTTGGCGACCCGGCAGTTGCCGATGTGGATCAGGCGGGTGTCGGCCTGGTAGGAGTCGAAGGTGCCGACCAGGTCGAGCTTGTCGCCCTTGCGCAAAGTCATCGAATAACCGCGCTGGTCCGAGGCCATGTGGCACATCACGCGGGTGAAGACGATGGCGTCGCGACTGCTCGGAATGAAGCCGGGCAGCAACGAGGGCTTCATGTCGTAGAACACGCTCAGGCCGCCGCTGCCGGATTCGGAACCCAGGAAGTAACCGCTGACGCGGTAGGTCTTGCCCTTGTTGCGCACGTCGATCATCGCGACGTTGTCTTCGACGGTCTTGGAGACTTCGTCGGCCAGCTTGATCGCCGAGATCGAGATCGGCTTGGCGCCGCCGGCGGCCTTCGGCGGTGCCTTGCCGGGCTTGAGCTGGTACAGCATCTTGCACATCGAGGTCTTGATCGAGTCGGCGTTGGCGAGCGCGCCGCGGCGCGTCTTCATCAACATCGTCACGGTGCCGTCCGGCACCGCGGTCACGTAGACCTGCAGGCCGCGATGGGCGACGTTCGGCGACACTTCGAGCAGCAGCGAGCCGGTCTGGCTGTTCGCGTCGATCACGTTCATGCCGTCGGACACGGCGATATTGTTCATCTGGCCGACCGCGCTGGCGACGCTGAGGCCCGGCACGGTGACCGAGGTCGAATACTCGGTGCCCTTGAGCGGGTTGCCGGACTTGGTGAAATTGTCTTCGCACTTGCCGGCCAAGGCCGAAGCCGAGGGCAGCAAGAGAATGAGCAGCGGTAACAGCTTGCCTTTCATGAAGGCCTCCTTGATGTGTCGAAACTCAGCGTCCGTGCGTCCGCCATTAGGTGCATGAACGCGCGCGATGGCAGAGTGCCGCAATCGCCCAGGCGATTCAACGGGTTTCGCCGCATGGTTAATGTGCTGTGTGCCTATTCCTGACGAAGCGCACAGCTTGCGGCGTCCGCGAAAACTGAACTCGCGCCCGCACGGGCGTCTGCAGCATCGCCTGCGCGCCAAGCCTCGATGGGCACGCGCCGCTGCGAGCGGCCCGTGCGCGCAGATATGCAGGCCGCGCGGGACGCGGCCTGCCGTCCTAGGTTCGCCGTCCTCAGCAATCCGGGTCCTGCTCGTAGCGGCGCTGCATTTCGTCGGGCTCGATCTGCTCGATGCTGTGGCCGATGTTCCAGCGATGTCCGAACGGGTCGATGACGGTGCCCGAGCGTTCGCCGTAGAAGTGATCGCGCGGCGCCATCGCCAGGTGCGCGCCGGCGGCGACCGCGCGTGCGACCACTTCGTCGGCATCGTCGACATGCAGGTGCAGGGTGTGGCTGTGGCCGAGCTCCGGTTCGGGACGGCGGATCTCGACCTCGGGGAATTCCTCGCACAGCATCAGGGTGGTGCCGCCGAGGTCGAGTTCGACGTGGCCGATGCGGCCGCCGGGTTCGACCAGGCGGAATTTTTCGGTGGCGTCGAAGACCTTGCAGTAGAACGCGATCGCGGCCTGGGCGTCGCCGACGCACAGATAGGAAAACAACTCGTGGACGGCCATGGCGGGCTCCGTGGTGGATGTCGGCGCCAGCATGGCTGCGGGCCGCTCGCGAGGATTGGAGAAAATTGACCGGCGTCGTCGAGTAGGAGAACCGCGTGCCTAGCCCGGTCCGATCGGCAGATGATGCGGCGCGGCCAGCGGTGCGGCCAGGTACTCGCGCGGGCTGACCCCGGCGAATTCGCGGAACTCGCGGATCAGGTGCGACTGGTCGAAATAACCTTGCTCGAGCGCGAGCTGCGCCCATGCGGGCCGCGGCGTCGCCGACAAGGCCGCGAGCAGGCGGCGGAAGCGCTGCACGCGCGCATAGCGCTTGGGCGCCAAGCCCACCGCATCGCGGAAGCCGGCGATGAAGTGGCGATGGCTGCGGCCGCCGGCTTCGGCGATCGCGGCGATGGTGTCGTCCGTGCCGGAGGCTCGTTCGAGCCGGGTTGCCGCCCGCGCGATCTGCGGGTCGAGGCCGCGCAACGGGCGCAGACGCTCGTGCAGGAAACGCTCGAACACCTGGCGACGACGGTGCGGATCGTCGGTTACGGCAAGACGCTCGTACAGCAGCTCGGCGGCATTGCCGCACAGATCGCCCAGCGCTACGTGTTGGCCGGCGAGCTCGGCCGCGGACACGCCGAACAAGGCCAGCGCCGCGCCGGGGCGCAGCACGGCACCGACCGATGCGGCCGGAGTCGAGGTGTCCTTGATGCAATACGTGGCGCGGATGCCGGCGACGGTCGCGGCGGCGTGGCGACGGCCGATGCGATCGTCGGCATCGGCGTACAAGCGCAGCGGCGGTCCGTCCAGGCGCACGACCAGATGCATCGCGCCGTTCGGCAAGGAATGCTCGCGCTGGGCGCGCGCTGGCTCGGCCGGACGCGCCTGCACCCAGATGCGTTCGATCCAGGGATGCAGCGAAGCCGGCACGGGGCGTTCGGCAGTCATGGCGTACGGGATAGGGGCGACAGGTCGCGGCGGCGGCAATGCACGATCATGCGCTCTTATCCGATAGCGGTGCTCGATGCCGGCGCGCATTCATATCGAAGCGGAGCGGACCGGGATCGCGGCGTTCTTGCACGATGCGCCCGCGCCGCTGGTGGTGTAGTCGTAGATGCTGCCTTTGCGGACCATGAACTTGACCGTGCAGCGGCCGGTTTCCGGGGCCGGTGCCGATGGGGTCGCCTCGCGCATCGGCCCGGTCGCGCCGAGCACGTAGTGCAGCCAGCGGCTGTCGTCTTCCTCGCGGTACGAGAGCGGATCGCCCCAGGTGCCGACCAGCAATTGCAGCGGCGCGTCGATCCAGCTTTCCAGCGCCGGGTTCGGCGTGCGCTGGCGACGTTCGCTCGCGCGAGCGCTGCGCGCAGAGGCTTCGGCCTGGGCGCGGGCGTCGTCCTGCTGGTCGCGCAGTTCGGCGTGGACCTGGCTCATCGCGCCGGACAGGCGCGCGAGCGTGCTTTCGACCTCCTGCTGGCGCGCGGCGATCTGGGTCTTGGAGCGGGTGGTGGTGTAGCGCGGCCGCTTGCCGTCGGTCCAGAAGCGCTGCCAGGACAGATCGACCACGGTCAGCTGGTTCGCCGCGCCGTCGAGCGGGGTCATGCCGTGTTCGGGCTTGCGCGAGGCCGGCTCGCAGGCGAAGCGCTGCGCCTGGGTCATCCAGCCGGCCGGCGTCGCGGCCCACTCGCTCGGCGCCCGGGTTTCTTCGGTGTCGTTGCGCCAATACACCTCGGCCGCGGTGCTGCGCGCCCGTCCGCGCGCGCAGTCGAACTGCAGGTGGTGGACGATCTTGTCCGGCGCGGACTTGTGTTCCATGACCTCGAACACCTGGATCGAACGCGGCGCCGCTTCGCGCGCGCTCATCGCCGCGTCGGGGCCGTCCGCGAACAGGATCCGGCTTTCCTCTTCGGGCGTCAGAGCGGTCCCGATCCAGCTGCTGTCGGCATAGATCAGGCCGCGCGCGGGTTTGTCGCCGTAGCGATGCAACAGATAACCCTCGCCGGCGCAGGCCGGTGCTGCCGCCAGTACGAGGGTGGCGAGGCTGGCCGACAGTACGGCTTTCTTGGTGGCCTTCGTGGCGGCCTTCGTCCAACTGTCCATGATCGAACGCGGTCCTTGGGGCGGCGACCCGCCGCCGCCCGAGGATAGCGCCGCCCGCTGCGGGCGGCGCGCTCAGGCCGGTTTCGCGATGGCGTTAACGGCCGGCCGTCGCAGTTCGCTCAGCCTTCGAAGGCCGGCAGCTTGGGTTTCACCGCGACGTTCTTCAGCGCCACGTACTTGGGCAGGCCGTCGCGGCCGTACGGCGGCGGGGCTTCGCCGCGGATCAGCGGCTCCAGATAGGCGCGGGCCTTGGCGGTGATGCCGTAGCCGTCCTTGCGCAGGAAACCGGCCGGCATCTTCTTCTCGTGGTTGGCCACCTTGCTCAGCGGCGCGGCCTCGATCTTCCAGCGATACGGCGCGTCCGAGGTGCGCACGATCACCGGCATCACCGAATTGTGGCCCTTCAGCGCGAACTCGACCGCGGCCTTGCCGACCGCGCGGGCCTGCTCGACGTCGGTCTTCGAGGCCAGGTGGCGGGCCGAGCGCTGCAGATAGTCGGGCAGGGCCCAATGCACCTTGTAGCCCAGGGCGTCCTTGACCCGTCCGGCCAGGTGCGAGGCGACGCCGCCGAGCTGGGTGTGGCCGAAGGAGTCGTGGCCGCCGCCGGCATCGGCGACGAAGCGGCCGTCGGCGGTCTGGATGCCTTCGCTGGCCACCACCACGCAATAGCCGACGCGTTCGACCGTGGCCCGGACCTTGGCGAAGAAATCGGCCTCATCGAAGGGGCGCTCCGGGAACAGGATCAGGTGCGGCGCGTCGTCGGGGCCCTGGCCGGCCAGGCCGGCGGCCGCGGCCAGCCAGCCGGCGTGTCGGCCCATGGCCTCGTAGACGAAGACCTTGGTCGAGGTCTCGGCCATCGCCGCCACGTCGAGGGCGGCCTCGCGCACCGACACCGCGGTGTACTTGGCGGCCGAGCCGAAGCCGGGGCAGCAGTCGGTCACCGCGAGGTCGTTGTCGACCGTCTTCGGCACCCCGATGCAGGTCAGCGGATAGCCGAACTCGGCCGCGAGCCGGGACACCTTGAGGGCGGTGTCGGCCGAGTCGTTGCCGCCGTTGTAGAGAAACCAGCGCACGTCGTGGGCCTTGAGCACGGCCAGCAGGCGCTCGTAGCGGGCGCGGTCGGCCTCCAGCGACTTGAGCTTGACCCGGCAGGAGCCGAAGGCGCCGCCCGGGGTGTGACCGAGGGCGCGGATCGCCGCCGCCGACTCGCGGGAGGTGTCGATCAGCTCCTCGCGCAGGGCGCCGAGGATGCCGTTGCGGGCGGCCAGCACCTTGACCTTGCGGGCCCGGGCGGTTTCGATCACGGCCGAGGCCGTGGCATTGATGACGGCGGTCACACCGCCGGATTGGGCGTACAGCAAAGTTCCGTTGGGCATGGGGATTCCAGGATTTCGGCCGGATTGCGGTAAGCTGCCAGCAATATTTTGCCCGGCGGGTGAATGGCGGCTCCGAGTGTAGCGCCGCCCCGCGGACTGGCCAGCCTCGTGCGGCCGGTGGGCTGCGAGGCTGGCGTGGCGAACGCCGGCCGCGACGATTTCGTTAGTTTTCAGGAGCGATGTTGATGCGATTGGTACTTCTGGGCGCGCCCGGTTCCGGCAAGGGCACGCAGGCTGCGCGGCTTAAGGAGCATTTGCAGGTGCCGCATATTTCCACCGGCGATCTGTTGCGCGGCGAAGTCGCGGCCGGTTCCAAGCTGGGTCTGGAAGCCAAGGCGGTGATGGACGCCGGCAACCTGGTCAGCGACGAGATCCTGCTCGGCATGCTCGAGGACCGTTTTTCGCGTCCCGACACCGCCGGCGGTTTCATTCTCGACGGCTATCCGCGCAACCTGGCCCAGGCCGATGCGCTCGACGTGCTGCTGAAGAAGATCGGCCAGCCGATGGACTTTGCCGTGCAGCTCGAAGTGCCGACCGAATTGCTGGTCCAGCGCATCGCCGGCCGCGCCGCCGAGCAGGGCCGCGTCGACGACAGCCCGGAAGCGGTGCGCACGCGCCTGAAGGTCTACGACGACGTGACCGCGCCGGTCATCGAGTACTACCGCCAGCATGGCCGCCTGACCGTGGTCGACGGCGTCGGCTCGTTGGACGTGGTGTTCACCCGCATCATCGAAGCGCTGGAACCGGCGCCGACGGTCGGTTGAGCCCCGTTTCTTCTGCGTCGCGTTCGCGCCCCGGTTCTTCTCCCTCTCCCGCTTGCGGGAGAGGGTTGGGGTGAGGGCATTCGCCCTCCCAGCCACCGCACAGGTTTCGCGGTAGCGGGATCAGCAGCCGTGGGGCTTCTGCGCACGCCGACTCCCGCGCCCCCAGCCCTTGCCCTCTCCCGCAGGTGGGAGAGGGGGCGTCGGTGCCGTGCAGGAGCCGCTCGCGTTGGACCTTCGACGTTAATCCAGGACCTCGGATCTTGAAGCTACATATCTTGGGCATCGCCGGTACTTTCATGGGCGGTGTCGCCGCGCTCGCACGCGAACTCGGCCATGAGGTCGAAGGCAGCGACCAGGCGGTGTATCCGCCGATGTCGACCCAGCTCGAACAGCTCGGCATCGCGCTCAAGCAAGGCTATCGGCCCGAACACATCGGCGCCGATTGCGACGAGATCGTGGTCGGCAACGCGTTGTCGCGCGGCAACGCCGCGGTCGAGCAGGTCCTCGACGACGGCCGCCGCTACACCTCCGGCGCGCAGTGGCTGTGCGAACAGGTGCTGCCGGGCCGCGACACGCTCGCCGTCGCCGGCACCCACGGCAAGACCACCACCACGACTATCCTGACCTGGCTGCTGGAAGCCGCGGGCCGCCAGCCGGGCTTTTTGATCGGCGGCGTCGCCGAGGATTTCGGCGTGTCCGCGCGTATCGGCGCCGGCCGCGAGTTCGTCGTCGAAGCCGACGAGTACGACACCGCCTTCTTCGACAAGCGCAGCAAGTTCGTCCACTACCGTCCGTTGGTGGCCATCCTCAACAATCTCGAATACGACCACGCCGACATCTTCCCCGACGTCGCCGCGATCCAGCGCCAGTTCCATCACCTCGTGCGCACCGTGCCGCGCCGCGGCCGCCTGATCGTCAACGGCGAAGACGAGCGCCTGGGCGAAGTGCTGGCGATGGGCTGCTGGACCCCGGTCGAGCGTTTCGGCCTGCACTCCGAATCGGCGGCACCGGCCTTCGAATGGACCGCGCGCTTGATCGAAACCGACGGCAGCGCCTTCGCGGTGATCCACGACGGCGTCGAAGTCGGCGAAGTGCGTTGGCCCTTGCTCGGCCGCCATAACGTCATGAACGCCCTGGCTGCGCTGGCCGCGGCGAACGCGGTCGGCGTCGATGTCGCCAGCGTGCTGCCGGCCCTGGCCGCGTTTCGCAGCGTCAAGCGCCGCCTGGAAGTGATCGGCGAAACCGGCGGCGTCACCGTCTACGACGACTTCGCCCATCATCCGACTGCGATAGCCACCACGCTCGCCGGCCTGCGCGCACGCGTCGGCAACGCGCGCATCGTCGTGGCGATGGAACCGCGCAGCAATTCGATGCGCCTGGGCGCGCATTCCGACGCCCTGGCGCCGTCGCTCGACGGCGCCGACACCGTGGTGTTCCTGCATCGGCCCGAACTGGCCTGGGATGCCGGCAAGGTCGTCGCCGGCCTGCGCGGCGAGGGCGTGACCGTGCCCGACGCCGATGCCCTGATCGCCGCGTTGAGCGAACGCGTACGCGCCGGCGACCATGTCGTGTTCATGTCGAACGGTGGTTTCGATGGCGCCCCGCGGCGGTTTTTCGCCGCATTGCAGGACGCGCAGACGGCGTAATTAACGTTGCCCCCGAGACCCTGTAGGAGCGGCGTGAGCCGCGACCGCGCCGCTTCGATCTAACTTCGCAGCTGACTGGTGCCCAGGGGTAGGAGCGGCGCAAGCCGCGACCGCGCCGCTTCGATTTAGCTTCGTAGCTGGCAGGTGCTCGGGGTAGGAGCGGCGTCCTACTGGATTTCCTTCGGTCACAAGCCGCGACCGCGCCCGTTCCTGAGCCGGCGCCGGCCACGACGCCAGGCAACACCGGCTTTCGCCTTTGCCGTAAAGATTCGGCTTCGGCTTCGGCTGTTGCTGTTGCTGTGCGTAGCCGAGCACTAGCGAAGGCAATCGAAGACCCGGAGGGCGGTCCGCATGGATGCGGGCCGTTTTTCATCGGGACAGGGATGTCCCGTATGAAAAATCCCTGCGGAGGCACCGCTCGTGCGGGCCTGTGATTCAAAAGAAAAGCATTTTTCTTTGGTTACCTTTCTTTTGTTGCTTATGACAAAAGAAAGTAACCCGCCGCTTTAGTGGCGGAAGCTTTTAGCGTTTGATCTGGATCTTGATCTTGCTTGAACGAAACGCCGCAAATCCGTTACAGCGCGGTCGCGGCTTGCGCCGCTCCTACTCTGAGGGACTGCGGCCGGCATCGGTGCGAGATTGAGGCCCTGTGGTCGCGGCTCACGCCGCTCCTACAAGGGAAGGGTTCGCTAGGTTCCTTTCTTCAAGCAAGAGCAGAGCTTCCGCCCGCTACGCGGCCGGGTTACTTTCTTTTGCTAAGCCCAAAAGTCCGTCTGGATTCCCTTCGGTCAAAGGTAACCAAAGAA
>NZ_JBQEOE010000039.1:0-29592 GCF_052045105.1 Lysobacter sp. 22409
GTGCCGGTGGTCGTCGCCGTGGCCGGGCCGCCGGTGCCGGCGATGCTCAGCGCGAATTGATCGGCGGCGACGAAACGGCCCAGCGGCAGCGCCTTGCGCAGGCGCAGAATCGGCTGCTTCTGGAACACCAGCGGGCCGCTGGCGGTGTCATTGGCGGTGTTGTAGTCGTTGTTGGTGGTATCGCCGTCGCCGTCCGGCACGCTGCGGCCGAGCGCGGCATTCGCGGTGTAGGTGCCGCTGAGCGTCGGCGAGTTGACCGTGACCGGAATGGTGAAGCTGACCGTGCCGCCGTTGGCGCCGGGCGATGCCGCGGCCGCGAGCGGGGTCGGGTTGAGCGCACAGGTGACGATGGTGTTGGCGCCATTGGCGGTGCAGTCGGCCGGCAAGGTGCCCGCGGTCCAGCCGGCGGGCAGGGTCGCGACCACGGTGAAGCCGTCGTTGCCGTCGGTCGCGCCGGGGCCGAGGTTGGTGGCGGTCAGGACAATGTTCTGCAACTGGCCGTAGTTGCTGTAGGCCGGCGCGGGAGTCGTAAGCGTCACCGCGATGTCGGGCAAGCCGGTGACGTCGAGCGTACAGGATTGGTCTTGCTCGTTGAGCAAGGCGATGCCGGTCAGGCAGGTGCCGCTGGTGACGAAGGTATTGGCGGCGATGCCGCCCGGCCGCTGGCTGATCGCTGCGCGGTAGTTGCTGCCGGGCAGCACGTAGATCTCGCTTGCGGTCTGCACGGTGCTGAGGTTGGCGGCGGCATTGGCATGCGGGGTGCGCCCGGCGCCGGTGGTGCCGGCGCCGTTGTCGAGCAAGGTCGCGCCCTGGGTCAGGTTGACCAGCCAACCGCTGCCGCCGCGGGTCTGGTTCCAGGCGAAATCGGTGAAGCTCAGGATCGCCGAGTGGCGTGCCTGCAGCAGGGTGCCGCAATACACGTTGATGCCGTCGTAGCCTTCGCCGCCGGCCTGCATGTACAGGCCCGAGACCAGCGTGGTCGAAGTGTTGCTGCAGAACGGCCCGCGCGCGACGTGGGCGGGTTGGCCGGCCATGGTCTCGCGCACGCCGACTTCGACGCTGGTCGAGGCGCCGGTGGTCATGCGGACCCAGGAATTGGCGTCGAGCGTGAGCGGGCGGCAGACCAGGTTCAACGAGGAGGACCACGGCGGGTATTGGCCGCTCGACCATTCGCGGTCCCAGCCGCCGAACTGGTGTACCAGTTGATTGGCCGGACAGTAGTTGGTGACCTCGGTGCCGGGCTCGGCATAGGTGCCCGACAGTACGTCCGGGGTGCCGTTCGGATTGCGGTTGACCACGTTGACGGTAACGCCATTGGTGGTGATGCCGCCGCAGTACAGGCCCACGCGATTGGTCATGCCGCGGGTCGAGCTGATTCCGGCGCTCATCGACTTGTCGCGGTGATAGCCGCCGCGGACGATCGTGCCCGCCTGGCACTGCAGGGCGCCCGAGCCGACGTCGCCTTTATTGGTGCCGATGGTGCCGGTCGGAGAGGCTCCGGCCTGGACGCCGATGCCGGCCTGGGCATGCGCGGTGCCGACCCCGGCTGCCGAGAGGGCGAACAGGCATAGGGGGGCCAAAAATTTTGCCAACATTCGTAGACGATCCTTGCGAGGCTTCGGGCGCCTGTTCGAGCTGGGGCGCCGCCAATGTGATGCAGGTCGCAAAAAATGTGCCATCCATCACAGTTTTTCAGGAAATCGCTTTCATGTCGGGCCATGGGAGCGGACCGCTGACCGCGCAAGCCCCCTTATTGCGAGCTCGCAACCTGCCGCTGATGGTCAGTTTCTGACCCTGAGTAAGGTTGAGAGCCCCGAAGGCCCGTGGCGAACCGCACGGGTCTTGCTCGATCGGGGGCTGCCGAAACCCGGCCTGTACGGCGCGAGTACGGCCGACGGCATTCGGTGCCGAGGTCGGCGGCAGCGAACGAAGGGGGCCAGGACAAGGGCGCGATCCTTGCAGCGCGGATGTGCGCGATTTGACACCCGCGCGGTTCGCACACTACGGTGCGCGTCCCCGTATCACCGCTATTCGGCGGGCCCAGAGGGACAACATGTCTGAGAGTGTAGCCACCCGCTAAACCCTTCGCTTCGCGAAGGTGGGTAGACGCGTCGAGTTCGTTCGCCATTCGCGCAAAGCGAATGCGCGCCGCCGCGTCCGTTTCGGCTGCAACCGACATCAGACATGACTATTTCGCAAAGAATGCGGCGCGCGCTGTGCGCGTCCGCTCAAGGTGGAGCCATCCGCCATCGCCGCGCCGTCGGCGCGGACTTCATCGCCATCGCCATCGTTTGCCGCGACGCCTCCTGCGCGCGCCCGCCATGCTGCAGGACTTCGGTCTTGCCTGCGCGGCCGTGCTCGAAACCCTGCAACGGGTTGCCGTCATCGCTCAGCATTCCTTGGCGACGGATAGCGCCCCCGCGACACGAGCATCGGAGGCCGACATGTTGAGCCTGTTGATGTTCAGTCGGGTCTGTCGCCACGAGCCCGCGTGCGGGCAGGAGAAACCCATGCAAATCGAACTGGAAAACACCAGGCATCATGCAGGCATCGATGCCGTCACCCGCGCGGCCTTCGCCGGCCACGACGAAGCCGAACTGATCGAACGCCTGCGCGCGGACGGATTGGTCCGGCTGTCCCTGGTCGCCATCGGCGGCGAGCGAGTAGTGGGGCATGTGATGTTCACCACCCTGCATGTCGTCGTCGACGGATGCCTCGTCGATGCGTTGTGCCTCGCCCCGGTATCGGTGCTGCCGCAATACCAGCGGTGTGGAGTGGGCTCGATGCTGATCCGCGAGGGGCTCGCGCGTTCGAAAGCGCTGGGTTGCGAAGCCGTCGTAGTACTCGGCCATGCCGCTTACTACCCGCGCTTCGGTTTCTCCGCGGCCCTGGCGAGCAAACTCGCGGCGCCGTTCGCGGGCGAGTCGTTCATGGCACTCGAATTGGTCGAGGGCGCTCTGAGCGGCGAAGCGGGCGAAGTGGTGTATCCGCCTGCGTTCGGCATCGACGGCGGCCATTGATCGCGTCGCCATAAAGACGAAGCCCACCGCATGCGGTGGGCTTCGTCGTGTCGCGGATCAACGCGGTGTCGATGCGCCGAGCGCATCGACTCAGGGCTCCCAACCGCAGGTGCTCTTGGCATAGGTGAAGTAGCGGGTGCGTTCGCCCCACTGGAAGGGCTCGCCGCAATGGCCGTAGCCCATGCCGCCGACTTCGACCGTGCGGGTCGCGTCGGAGTAGTAGGTGAAGACATAACCTTCGCCGGGGCCGGGATAGGGCAGTGCGGCGGCGGCCAGCGACACGACCATACCGGCCGCGAGCAGGAACAACGACAGCTTCTTCTTCAGCGGTTTGCTGGTTGCGGACATCGGAGTTCTCCTTGAGGCCCGTGCGCGGCGCGCAGCGGATCCAGCCCGCTCGCGGCGGGCTGGACCGGTCTGTGATTCGCGCAGTGAGCGGCCGAGGCGGCCGGTCAGGGCAGCGGGTGGCAGGTGGTCTTGTAGTAGGTCGAGTACGAGGTCATGCGGCCCCACTGGAAGGGCTCGCCGCAGTAACCATAGGAACGACCGCCGACTTCGACCGTGCGCGATGCGTCGGAGTAGAACGTGAAGGTGTAGCTCTCGCCCGGGCCGGCGTGCGGCAGGGCCATTGCGGCCAGCGAGACGAGCATGCCGGCGGCGAGCAGGAACAGCGACTTCTTCTTGAGCTGCTTCTTCGACTGGAACATCAGGACTCTCCCTTGTGCCTGTGGGCTCCGGATAAGCCGGAGTCCCCCGGTTCTACACGAAACCGGCGCATCGCCGCGACGCAGGCCACGGCTGCGAAGTCGGAATCGTGACGGGCTTCCTGATGCGGGTCAGGCTTCGGGCACGTAGCCGTCCGGCTTGGCCGCGCCGCCGCCGAACAGGAATTTCTCCATTTCGCCTTCGAGGAAGGCGCGGTGCTTGGGGTCGAGCGGCGACAGCCGGTTCTCGTTGATCAGCATGGTCTGGTGCGCGAGCCATGCGGCCCAGGCCGGCTTGCCGACATGAGCGAACACGCGCTTGCCCAACTCGCCGGGCCAGGGCACGAAATCCAGGCCTTCGGCCTCGCGTTGTTCGTACTCGCAGAAAACGGTGCGGCTCATGGGGAAAGTCCTGGACGGTAGTGGAATGTGGGGGAGCGCCGCTGCGGTCGCCCGCATCGGCGCGGCGTTACAGCGATTCGATCAGTTTGCGGATCGGCGCCGGAATGCCGAGGACGGCGAGTTCGGCGCGTTCGAACCAGCGCAGGTCGTCATTGTCGCGCACGCCGTTGCGCAAGGCGACCGGGCGCCAGCGCCGCGGCTGCAGTTCGAGTTTGTAATGACTGAAGGCGTGCGCGATCGGCGCCAGTTCCTCGCCGTCGGCGAACTCGCCGCTGACGTGCGCGGCGAACCATTGCGCCGCGCCGTCCTCGTCGTCGCTTTGCGGCAAGGTCCACAACGACGCCCAGATGCCCGCCGGCGGACGGCGTTGCAACAGCACCCGGTTTTTGCGGTCGAGCAGCCACAGTACCTGTGCGTGGCGTTGCGGCGCGACCTTGCCGGGCTTCGGCGTCGGCAGTTCGGCGACTCGGCCTTCGATGCGCGCGACGCAATCGTGTTGCAGCGGACACAGGATGCAGGACGGGTCGCTGCGCGTGCACAGGGTCGCGCCCAGGTCCATCTGCGCCTGGGTGTAGTCGGTCATGCGCGCATGCGGCAGATGCGATTCGGCCAGCGCCCACAACTGGCGTTCGATCGCCGGCAGGCCCGGATAACCGGCGATGCCGTGATAACGGCTCAACACGCGTTTGACGTTGCCGTCGAGGATGGCGTGGCGGTCGTCCCAGGCTTGCGAAAGAATCGCCGCGGCGGTGCTGCGGCCGATGCCGGGCAGCGCGGTGAGGGCATCGATATCGCGCGGCAGGTCGCCGCCGTGGCGTTCGACGCAAAGCTTGGCGGTCGCATGCAGATTGCGCGCACGAGCGTAATAGCCCAGACCCGACCACAGGCCGAGCACGGTATCCAGCGAGGCTGCGGCCAGCGCAGGCAAGGTCGGCAGGGTGTCGACGAAACGCTCGAAGAACGGCGCTGCGGTCTTGACCTGGGTCTGTTGCAGCATGATCTCCGACAGCCACACCCGGTACGGCGTGCGCGGATGCTGCCAAGGCAGGTCGTGGCGGCCGCTGACGTCGAACCAGGCCAACAGGCGGCTGGCGTAGGCGTCGTCGCCGGCGTCGGCGCTGTTGCTGGCTGCGGCCACCGCTGCGGTCTTGCCCGTGCGTGGTTTCGTTGCGCGCTGCTTCATGCAGGTAACTTCATGCAGATGACTTCATACGGGTGACTTCATTCGAGCGGGCGAGTCGCGGCCGGCTTCGGCGCGGGTTGGGATGGCGCTGCCGTCGGCGGAGCGGCGGCTGGCGTCGTCGTCGCGTCGTCGTCTTGTTCGATTTCGATCTCGACCCCTTCGAGCGTGGCGCCGGACACTTCGATCCGCGGTGTGCTCAAGCGGCCGCTCAACGGCGGCAGCAGCGAGCCTTGTGCGCTCGCGTCGACCCAGGCCAATACCGCCGGCAGGCGGAAGCGGCCATCGAAGCGAGTCTGGTCGCGTTGCAGGCGCAGCGCGCTGTCGCCGGAAAAATCGGCCGGGCCGTCGTAGTCGAGCACGAACGGCAACGGCGATTTCGACTGCCCCAACGGTGGCGGCAGCGCAGGCCAGGCTTCGGGCCATTGCGCCAGTACGCCGTCGAGATGCAGTCGCGTGCCATCGCCGAAGGCGAAGCGCCCGCTGGCGTCGAGCTGCGGGATCGCATCTTTGCCGCGCAAGGCGGCGCCGAGCGGCGCCAGGGACAGGGCGGCATCGCGATAGCGCAGCGGCCCGGCCAGGCCGAACACGAACGGCAGATCGGTGTCGCCGGCGCGGTAGCGCGCGTGGGCGCCCAGGCGCAGACGATCGAGGCCGAGGCCGTCGTCGCCCGAATGCAACAGGGCGCCGAGGCGGATCCGCATCGGCAGGGCCCAATCCTTGGCCTGCACGCTGACGCCGCCGGACAAGCCGAGGCCACGCGCCAGCGCGGGACGTTGCAGCGTCGCGGCGAGATCGAACGGAACCTGCACGCCATCGCTGAGCACGCGTCCGCCGATGCGCGCCCGCAGCAGCCGCTGCGGATGCAATTCGGGCGAGGACAGCGAGATCTGCTCGATCGACCAACCCACGCCTACGACGCGGCCGCGCACGATGCGCAGGCCGTCGCTCAGGCTCGGCATACGCAAGGGTTCGGTCGAAGGCGGGCGTGTCGCCAGCCAGCGTTGCAATGCGGCGATATCGAGTTGCGGGGCATCGAGTTCGACCCGTTCCACGTCGAGCACGGCGCCGGCGGCGCGGATCGTGCGCCACGGCAGGGCGAGATAGACGCGTTCGGCGCGCAGCAGCGGCGCGGCCGCACCGGGTTGGCGTACGACCAGGTCGCGCACCACCAGCATCGGCGTGCCGCGCAAGCGGTATTCGCTGGCGCCGCTGGCGCTGAGCTCAAGCCCCAGCGGCTTGCCGACCTGGCTCAGCAAGATGCCGCTGACCTGGCTGGGCTGCGACACCCAGCGTAGGGCGAGCGCGGCGACCAACAGCACGATCGCGACGATCGCGATCCGCTTGCGCGAACGGCGCGCCGGGGCGGCCGTGGTCGTCGCGGGCATGGCGAGGCCGTGCCTCAGCCGCCCAGTGCTTCAGGCAACAGGGCGTCGACGAAGGCCTCGGCATCGAACACGCGCAGATCCTCGGGGCGTTCGCCGATGCCTGCGAAACGGATCGGAATGCCGAACTCGCGGGCGAGCGCGAACACCACGCCGCCCTTGGCGGTGCCGTCGAGCTTGGTCACCACCAGGCCGGTGACACCGACCGCGGCGTGGAACTGGCGCAACTGCGACAGCGCGTTCTGGCCGGTGGTGCCGTCGATGACCATCAGCACTTCGTGCGGCGCGGTGGTGTCGACCTTGGCCAGCACGCGGCGGATCTTGCCGAGTTCGGCCATCAGCCCCTGTTGCGTGTGCAGGCGGCCGGCGGTGTCGGCGATCAGCACCTGGGTACCGCGCGCCTTGGCCGCCTGCAAGGCGTCGAACGCGACCGAGGCGGCATCGGCGTTCTGGCCCTGGGCGACCACCTGCACGCCGTTGCGTTCGCCCCAGGCCTGCAACTGCGCGACCGCGGCGGCGCGGAAGGTGTCGCCGGCGGCGAGCATCAGCGGGCGGTTCTCGTCGCGGAAACGCTTGGCCAACTTGCCGATGGTGGTGGTCTTGCCGACGCCGTTGACGCCGACCGTCAGCACCACGAAAGGCTTGGCCTGGGTATCGATGACCAGCGGCTTGGCGACCGGCTGCAGCATCGCGATCAGGTCCGTGCGCAAAGCCGCGAGCAGGGCGTTGGCGTCGGCGAACTCGCGCGACTTCATGCGCTTGCGCAGGCTTTCGACCAACTGGGTGGTGGCGGTGACGCCGACGTCGGCGGTGATCAGCGCGGTTTCGATCTCGTCGAGCAGGTCGTCGTCCAGGCGCGGGTTGCGCGAGAACAGGCCGCCGAAGCTGCGCGCGAACACGCTGCCGCGCAAACGCTCGCGCCAGCCGGACTTGCCCGCGGCGGCGGCGGGCTTGTCGATGTAGTCGGCCGGGGCGGATTCGCCAGGTACCGAGATGACCGTGGTGGATGCGGTTACCGGTGTTGCCGCGGGCGCCACGGGCAAGGGCGGCTCGACTTCGAGCGCGGCGGCCAGCACTTCGGCCGGCACCGGCGGCTCGACGGCAACTGGTTCGACGGGAGCCGGCTTGACGGGAGCCGGTTCGACGGCAACCGGCGCGACGGCAGGCGGCTGCGGCGCGGACGGCTCGACCGCGGCCGGCGTCGCTGCGGGCGCTTCGGCCGGCGGTGCGGCCGGCTCGGGCCGCGCGCTGGGAAACGCGGCGGCCAGCTCTTCGGTGGTGAAACGGCGCTCGGAAGACGAGCTTCCGCCGGCGGTTTCGGGTTTCTTGCGGCGAAAAAAACTGACCATTCGGGAGGCTGGGGGCGAGAAGGCGCGAGGATGCGCGAGAATGTGCACATGCTAGCACCGGCCTCCAGGCGCCCCCGATGAAGACTCCACAGCGCGGCCCGCGTCCCGTTTCCGCCGCCTCGCGCAGCGCCGCCCCGACCGGCAAGGTCCGCATCATCGGCGGGCGTTGGCGCGGCACCCGCCTGGCCGTGGCCGATGCGCCGGGCCTGCGCCCGACCTCCGACCGCGTGCGCGAGACCTTGTTCAACTGGCTGATGCCGGTGCTGCCGGGCGCGCGCGTACTCGACCTGTTCGCCGGCAGCGGCGCGCTCGGCCTGGAAGCGCTGTCGCGCGGCGCCGCCTCGGCGGTACTGGTCGAACGCGACCCCGCCCTGGCCGCCGAGCTGCGCGCGCTGACCGCCCGCCTGCAAGGCGGCGAGGCGGCCACCGTCGCGCAGGCCGATGCCCTGGCCTGGCTCGCAGCGCAGCCGCGGGCGGGCGAGGGCGCGCCGGGCTTCGACCTGGCCTTCGTCGACCCGCCGTTCGCGGCCGGTTTGTGGAACACGGTCTGGCCGGTCTTGTTGCCGACGCTGGCGCCTTCGGCCTGGCTGTACGTCGAATCGCCGGCCGATGCGGCGATCGACCTGCCCGGCGACTGGCTGCCGCATCGCGAAGGCGCCACCCGCGAGGTCCGTTACGCGGTGTACCGCCGCCTGGCGTCCTGACCGGGCCCGGCGGGCGGCTGCTACACTGCGCCGCATCCGGCGGGGCGGCCTTCCCGCTCCCCGTCATTCCAGCAGCGAACGACCATCGAATGAGCTCGGCCCGCAACCGAATCGCCGTCTATCCCGGCACGTTCGACCCGATCACCAACGGTCACATCGATCTGGTAGACCGCGCCGCCCCATTGTTCGAACGCATGATCATCGGCGTGGCCGAGAGCCCGGGCAAAGGGCCGGCGCTGCCGCTCAAGACCCGGGTCGAGCTGGCCCGCAAGGCGGTCGCCCACCAGCCCAACGTCGAAGTGCGCGGTTTCGACTCGCTGCTGGCGCATTTCGTCGCCCAGGTCGGCGGCGGCGTGCTGCTGCGCGGGCTGCGCGCGGTGTCCGACTTCGAATACGAATTCCAGCTGGCGAGCATGAACCGGCACCTGATCCCGGAGGTCGAGACTCTGTTCCTGACCCCGGCCGAGCAGTACGGCTTCATCTCGTCCTCGCTGGTGCGCGAAATCGCCCGTCTCGGCGGCGACGTTTCCGGCTTCGTGCCGCCGGCCGTGGTCGACGCGCTGCAGGCCGAGTGGCAACGCAACAAACACTGACCACCAAACAAACATCCAAGGGGCAAACGATGAAAACTTCCTCCCGCCTGCTGCTGATCGCCTGCCTGGCGCTGCCGTTCGTGGCCGCGTGCCAGAAAGAGGAGAAGAAGGAAGCCGCGGCCGAGACCGCCGCGCTGCCGGCGCCGAAGACCAGCGACGAAAACGCCTGGAACGCCTACCTGACCGACGTCGTCCAGCGCAATCTCGACGGCGTCAGCGGCAGCACCTACGTCTACGTGCTGCCGGCGCCGGAAGCGCCGACCTTCCAGGGCGACTACGAGCGCATGCTCGAAAAGGCGCAGACCGACCTGTCGCGCGGCATCCTCGAAGGCAACCTGGTGGCGTTCGGTTCGCCGAACTCGGCCAAGACCGCCGACCTGGTCGTCGCTTCGTTCGCCAAGGTCGAGCCGACCACGATGAAGGGCGTCAAGTTCATCTTCATCGGCGACGCCGCCGACAACGAACGCGTCAAGACCGCGGTGGCGGCATCGTCGGTCAACTACGTGTTCGTCGAAGCCAAGTGATTCACCGCCCGGCCGCTAGCGCGGCCGGGGCGTTCCGGACCGCCCAGCGCGGCCGGAGCCATCGATTCGAGCCGCGCAAGCGGCTCGAATCGTTTGTGGGCGGGGAAATCCGGTCTGGCCCGATCGGCCCGGGCAGTCGGGCCGGGTAGGGCGGCAGGCCGCGGCACATTCGCGGCCATGTCCGCGACACGCAGCGTCCCGGCGCTCGGCTATGCCGGCGGACGCCCAAGCCCTACACTGCGAGCTCCATGCCGGCAATGCGACCCCGCGGCTCGCCGGCGACCAGTGCCCATGTCGCTCAAGATCAACGAACTCTGCGTCAACTGCGACGTCTGCGAGCCAGCCTGCCCGAACCAGGCCATCTCCCAGGGCGAAACGATCTATGTGATCGATCCGGCGCGTTGCACCGAATGCGTCGGGCACTATGACGAACCACAATGCGTGGTCGTTTGTCCGGTCGAATGCATCGACCCGGACCCCAACCACGTCGAAACCGAGCCGCAATTGCTGGACAAGCTGCGGCGTCTACAGCAGGAGTGAACACGATGCGCAAGGCGTTGCGGCTGCGGGCCGGTCTGAAGTCTCCCATCTGCTTGATGGCCACCCTGCTGCTGATCGCCTCGCCCGCGTTGTGCGCCGACGGCGGCGCCCGCGCGCCCGCGCGCGCCGCCGCGACGGCCAGCGCGGCCGCGCATCCGCCCGGCACCGCGATCGCCAGCGCGCATTCGCTGTCGACCCAGGCCGGCCTGGAAATCGTTCGTGCCGGCGGCAATGCCTTCGACGCCGCGATCGCGGTGTCCTCGACCCTGTCGGTGGTCGAGCCGATCAGCTCGGGCATCGGCGGCGGCGGTTTCTTCCTGTTGCACGACGCCAAGCGCAATCGCGACATTTTCGTCGACGCGCGCGAGACCGCGCCGGCCGCGTCCACGCCGGCGGCTTATCTGGACGACAAGGGCGAACTCAACCGCGACCGCGCCACCAACGGCCCCTGGTCGGCCGGCATTCCCGGGCTGCCGGCGGCGCTGGTGCACCTGGCGCAAAACTACGGAAAGCTGCCGCTGAAGACTTCGCTGGCGCCGGCGATCCGCATCGCGCGCGAGGGCTTCGAGGTCTATCCGCGCCTGGAAAAGGGCTACGGCAGCCGCCGTGAAGTGATGGAGCGCTACCGCGGCACGCGCGAGGTGTTCCTCGCCGACGGTTCGCCGCCGAAAGCCGGCGAGACCCTCAAGCAGCCGGATCTGGCCCGCACCCTGGAGCTGCTGGCCGAAAAGGGCTTCGATGGTTTCTATCGCGGCGACGTCGCCGCCAAGCTGTTGGCCTCGGTCAAAGAAGAAGGCGGCCAATGGCGCGCCGAGGAACTGGCCGGTTACAAAGTGCGCGAGCGCGAGCCGCTGCGCTTGAAGTACCGCGGTTGGGACATCGTCACCGCGCCGCCGCCGTCCTCGGGTGGTGTGGCCTTGGCCGAGATTCTGCAGGTGCTGCAGGGCTGGGACCTGTCCAAGCTCGATCCCGCGCACCGCACCCACATCCTCGCCGAAGCCATGCGCCGCGCTTATCGCGACCGCACGATTTATCTGGGCGATCCGGATTTCGTGAAGATGCCGATCAAGCGCCTGACCAGCGCCGATTACGCCGCCGGCCTGCGCGCGACGATCCATCCCGAGAAGGCCACGCCGAGCGATCTGCTGTCGGGCCAGCCGGCGCCGCTGGAAGACGACGAGACCACCCATTTCTCGATCATCGACGGCGACGGCAACCGCGTCTCGGCGACCCAGACGGTGAACCTGCTGTACGGCTCGGGCCTGGTCGCGCCGGGCACCGGCGTGCTGCTCAACAACGAAATGGACGACTTCGCCCTGCGCCCGGCCACGCCGAACGCGTTCGGCGTCATGGGTTTCGAAGCCAACGCACCGGAACCCGGCAAGCGCATGCTCAGTTCGATGACGCCGAGTTTCCTGGAATCGTCCGATCGCGTGGTCGCGGTCGGCGCGCCCGGCGGCAGCCGCATCATCACCCAGGTGTTGCTGGCGATCCTCGCCTACGACGCCGGCCTGCAACCGCAGCAGGTCGCCGCGCAACCGCGCATCCATCACCAGTGGATGCCGGACGCGATCTCGGCCGAAGCCGGCGCGCTCGATGCCGGCACCGTCGCCAAGCTCCAGGCCATGGGCCACAAGGTCAACGCCGGCGAATCGACCTGGGGCAACCTGCAGACGGTGATGTGGGACAAGCGCGCCAACACCTTGTCCGGCGGCACCGATCCGCGCAATCCGGTCGGCCAGGCCGAGGTGCAGCCGAACAAGCCCTGAGGCGGCGTCTGCGAAACCGCCGCCGCGATGGCGCGACGGCGGTGCGGTGCAGTAGATTTTGCGGCATGGACGGCGTCAGCACGAAGCGACAGGGGACAGGGCAGTGAGCGACGACAACGACAAGCGTTGGTATACCCGCGTGCCTGCGATCTCGATCGCGCTGGTCGCTTTCCTCGTGGCCCTGACCACCCTGATCAACAACGTGCGCGAGATCGGCGGGCTCAAGGACAAGCCGACGACACCGGCCGCACCCTCGCAGCCGGTCGCGACCGCTCCGGTCAAGCCGGCCGCGCCGCAGGCGCCGGCCCGCTACACGGTGCTGCTGACCCTGGAAAAGATCGAAGTCGTCAACGACGGCACCAACGGCAGCACGGCCTGGTCGTTCGACGTCAGCGCCGGCGGCCAGGATCTGTTCGCGCTGCCGTCGCGCGATTACCTGGACAGCGAAGCCGAGCGCATCGTCGCGCCGCGTCCGACCGACCCCTCGATGGGGCGGGTGGTGCTGGTGGCCGGGCAGGAAATGCTGGTCAAAATCAACGGACGCTCGTCCGGGCTGATCAGCAAGGCCGCGGCCAGCGGCAGCGCCACCCTGTTGGCCGAGCGGCCCCTGGCGCCGGTGCGCGTGGTCGCAGGCGACGGCCGCGATGGGGAGTTCATTTTCCACTTCGCCACCGTCACCACGCCGCAATGACGGCCGCAGGCGCCGTGGCGGCGCCTGCCCATGATCGGCCGCTGCACAGCGTGAGCGGCGCCTGTCCACGATCCGCGGCTTCGCCGCATTCCGGCCCGATGCCTGCGTTTGCGCAGTAAAATCGAGCCATCCTTCGCCAGTGCCCGTAACGGGCGGTGCAGACATGAAGCTCTGGTCGATCCTCGGCAACTCGCAGAAACTCGATGGCGGCGCGATGTTCGGCAATGCGCCGCGCGCGATGTGGGCCAAGTGGTCGCCGCCCGACGAGCACAACCGCATCGCCCTGGCCTGCCGGGCCCTGCTGGCCAGCCCGCTCAACGGCAAGACCGTGTTGTTCGAGGCCGGCATCGGCGCCTTCTTCGAGCCCAAGCTGCGCGAACGCTACGGCGTGGTCGAGGACCGCCATGTCCTGCTCGAATCGTTGGCGCGCGCCGGTTTCGCGCCCGAGGACATCGACGTGGTGGTGCTGTCGCATCTGCATTTCGACCATGCCGGCGGCCTGCTGGCGCCGTGGGCCGAAGGCGAGGCGCCGCGCCTGCTGTTTCCGAACGCGTCCTATCTGGTCGGGCGCGAGCATTACGAACGCGCGCTTCACCCGCATGCGCGCGATCGCGCGAGTTTCATTCCCGAGTTGCCGGGGTTGCTCGAAGCCACCGGCAAGCTCGAACTGGTCGAGGGTGCGCATTCCAGGCTGCTCGGCGACAGCGTGCGTTTCCACTACAGCGACGGCCACACGCCGGGGCTGATGCTGGCCGAGATCGTCGGCCCCGACAGCGTCGGCGGCGAGCCGCACGGCGGCGTGGTGTTCTGCGCCGACCTGATTCCCGGACGGCCGTGGGTGCACGTGCCGATCACCATGGGCTACGACCGCAACGCCGAACTGCTGATCGACGAGAAGAAGAACTTCCTCAGCGACAAGCTCGCGCGCAACGTGCATCTGTTCTTCACCCACGACCCCGAGTGCGCGTTGGCCCAGGTCGTGCGCGACGACAAGGGCAAGTTCGGCACCGCGCACGAAGTCGCCGAACTGCAGGCGCGGACGCTGGCCGCATGGGCTGCGTGAGCGGCCGCCGGCGCCGGGCGGCGCTGGTCGTGTGCGCCATCGCCTTGCTGGCGATGTGCGTGTTCGCGGGCACGGCAGTCGCCCAAGCCGAAGACCCGGGCGAACCGCTCGGCGAGCCGCGCAGCGGCAAACGCCTGCTGGATCGCGATTTCGGCGTGGAAACGCGCGAGTTCGGCCTGGATCGTCGGGTCGAGATGTACCAGTGGCGTTCGGTCGGCGAGGGCTATGAGCGGGTCTGGAACGCGGCGCCGATCGATTCCTCGAAGTTCTCGGCCGGGCACGTCAATCCCGCGCGCCTGCCCTTGGAGAACAAACGCTGGTGGGCCGACGCCGCGACCCTCGACGGCAAACCGATCCGCCCCGAGGTGCTGCGCGCGGTCGGCGAGTGGCGTTTGTTCCGTCCGAATTTCAGCCGCCTGCCGGCGAACCTCGCCGCGACCTTCCAGCCGGAAGGCGACGGCCTCGGCAGTGCCGAGAACCCGCTCGACCCGCAGATCGGCGATCTGCGCGTGAGCTGGCGCGAGCTGCGGTTGCCGCCCTTGGAAGGCAAGCTGGAATTGCGCGAAGGCAGTTGGCGTTTGCGCCCCGAAGCCGCCGCGGCGGCCTTGAACGCCGCGCCCGCGCGCGAGCCGAATGCGGCGGCCTCGCTCGACCGCGACGACGGCCGCTGGTCGCCGGCCTGGTTCGCCACCGCGGTGGGGTTCGCCCTGATCTTGCTGTACCGGTTGCGCAAGCGGCGCCAGCGCAAGACGTCTTGAGGTTTCGCTCGGGCGCAGCCGTCTTCGCTGCGCCGGGGCGCTTGCGTGGCGCGAGCACCGCATCGATGGAAATACGCGCCGGGTCGCCCCCGCACGCGTGGCGGGGCGCGATCCCGCTTGCGACAACGCTCAAGCGTAATGCTTGGTCCCGAAGATCTTGTCGCCGGCATCGCCGAGGCCGGGCAGGATGTAGCCGACTTCGTTGAGGCGTTCGTCGACCGAAGCGGTGAAGACTTCGACGTCGGGATGGCGCGCTTCCAGCGCCTTCAGGCCTTCCGGTGCGGCGACCAGGAACAGACCCTTGATGCGCTTGCAGCCGGCGGCCTTGAGCAGGTCGATGGTCGCGATCAGGCTGCCGCCGGTGGCGAGCATCGGGTCGAGGATCAGCGCGGTGCGCTCTTCCATGCGGCCGGTGAGTTTTTCGTAGTAGCCGACCGGTTGCAGGGTCTGCTCGTCGCGCTGCAGGCCGACCACGCCGACCTTGGCTGCTGGGATCAGTTCCAGCACGCCCGGCAGCATGCCCAGGCCGGCGCGCAGGATCGGCACCAGGGTGACCTTGGCGCCCTTGATGCGGCGGGTGACGACCGGCCCGGCCCAGCCTTCGACCACGGCCTCCTCGGTTTCCAGGTCGGCGGTGGCTTCGTAGGTCAGCAGGGTCGCGACTTCCGAGGCCAGTTCGCGGAACGACTTGGTGCTGTTGTCGGCGCGGCGCATCAGGCCGAGCTTGTGCTGCACGAGCGGGTGGCGGACTTCGACGATTTTCATGAGCGGCCTTTATGCGGGTGTTTGCCGGGCGGTCTTGGCCGCAAGCATTGATGGTTGAAGGGCAGGGCGCAAGCGTCGCGCAGGCGGATGCAGGCGTTCGCGCTCACCGCGGTGAAGGAAATGGCGGCGACGCGGGCGTCAAGGTGGCGCTGCTTGCGCTGCGAGCGGGGCGAAGCGGGGTTCCGGCCGCTGGCTTCCGGCGGCCAGCGGGGAGAACTCAGTCTGCGACGGCGTAGAGGTTGTCGCCGTCGGCGATCACCTGGGCGACGAACAGCGAAAATCCGCGGATCTCGGCTGGGTCGGTGAACCGGGCCTCGAGCCGCTTCAGTTCGGCATGCAGATCCGCCAGTTCGCAGGACGAGATCTCGGCGTCGGCGAGGTAGTCGTGCAGCCTGCGCAGCAGCGGATACTCGTGGTGCGGCAGCGCCCGGGCCATCAACTGCTGGTGGAAGGGCAGGTCGATGGCGAACGATTTGCGCGAGGCGGGCGCCTCGCGTTCGTGCCGGGCCTGGATCAGGTCGAGCGCCATGACGGGGCGCAAGTCGGGCCGCGGCGTGGCCGCGGCCGACATGCGTTCGGCCTCAGGCCGTGCGTACGTACTGGATCTCGACGCCGTCGCTGTCGCCGATGGCCGCGCGCAGCACGGTGATCAGCGAGCCCGCATTGAGATGATCGATCTCGATCATGTCGACGGTGGCGTGGTCGATGAAGTAGTTCTGGTCCTTGCTGTCTTCTTCTTCCAGCGCCGCGACGAGGATCTGCAATTCCTCTTCGCTGATCTCGCCGATGTCGGCGCCGGTGTCCTTGTTCGACAAACGAATCATTCCGCGACCTCAGTTGGGATGGACCAAGCCTATCAGGCCGCGACAGCCTGGTGCGCGCGCGGGCCTTCGCGCAGGGCGCGGCCGACCATCGACACCAGCAGTTCGATCTCGTCGCTGCCGATGGTGAAGTTCGGGGTGAAGCGCAGCGAGTTGACGCCGCCATGGATCACGCCGATGCCGCGCTCGCGCAGCCATTCTTCGGTCGAACCGGCGCCATAGCACTTGAACTGCGGGGCGAGTTCGCACGAGAACAGCAGGCCGGTGCCCTGGACCTTGGTGATCAGGCCGCCGAGTTCGCTCTTGAGCTTCTCCAGCTTTTCAATCGCCTCGGCGCCGCGGTTGCGGATATTGGCCTGCAGTTCCGGGGTGACGTGTTCCATCACCGCGACGGCGACGTCGAGGGCGCGCGGGTTGCTGGTCATGGTGTTGCCGTACAGACCCTTGCGGTACAGCGAGGCGGCGCGTTCGCCGACCGCGAGCACCGACAGCGGGTACTGACCGGCGTTGAGCGCCTTGGAATAGGTTTCCATGTCCGGCGCTTCCAGGCCTTCGAAGCCCGGGTAGTCGACGATCGACAGCACGCCGTGGGCGCGCAGGCCGGCCTGGATCGAATCGACCAGCAGCAGCGAACCGTGGTTGCGGGTCAGCTCGCGGGCGGCGGCATAGAACGCCGGCGGCACGCCGCGGCCGGGGTCGCCTTCGCCCATGACCGGCTCCAGGAACATCGCCTCGACGAACCAGCCGTTGCTGTCGGCGTCGGCGAACACCTTCTTGAGCGCGTCGACGTCGTAGGGCTCGACGGTGATGACCGAGTCTTCGTTGCGGAAGCTGGCCAAGTGCTGGATGTAGGCCTTGCGTGAGGAATCCGAGTACAGCGCCGGGCGCTCGGTGCGGCCGTGGAAGCTGCCCTTGACCACGACGCGCTTGATCGCGCGGCCGGCGTGGCGCGCGCCCGGGTCGGTCATCAGCTTGCTGTTGACGTCGGCGATGCGCGCGGCCAGCGACACCGATTCGGAACCGGAGTTGAGGCAGAAGAAACGCTCGTACGGGCATTCGCCGCGGGTGGTGCCGATGGCCCCGCGCAGGGCGCGCTCGAAGCGCAGCTGCGACAGCGACGGGGTCATGATGTTGGCCATCACCTGCGGCTTGGCCATCGCCGCGATCACCGCCGAGGGGGTGTGGCCGAAGCCGAGCATGCCGTAGCCGCCGGAGTCGTGCAGCACCGCGCCCTTCAGGGTGATCACCCAGGGGCCGCGCGCGGTCAGGGCGACATAGGGATTGACGCCGTCGTCGGGATAGAAATTGACGTAGCCGGCCTGGACGGCCTGGATCTGCGCATCCTCGTCGAGGTCGAGCAGGTCGGCGTGCAGGTCGCGGATCAGGGCGTACTCGGCCGCGGCCGCGGCGATGGCTTCGCCGAGTTCGGGGTGGGTCACGGCGAAGCGGGCGACGGTGTCGTCGTCCAGGCCGACGGTGCGGCGTTTGCCGGCGTGAGCGCGCAGCGGCGCGAGTTGGCTGAGCAGGTTGTTCATCGTCAATCTCCACAGGCCGGCGATATGCGCGGCCTCTCCGGTTTTCGGCCGAGGCCGAAGGCTTCATCACATGGGAGACCGGTCCGCCTTCATGGCTGGACGCTCGCAGTTGCAGCGGCATTGCCGCCAAGCGCCATCTCTCACACCCATACAACGTAAGGAACAACGAAAGATCGCAGTCGCGGTGCGCGCAAGAATTTTGCGTGGCGCCGCCGCTTCTCGACGATTTTTCGTTTCAATTCAATAATTTATGCGAGTTTATCATGTCCAGGCGTTGCCGATAACCCCCATCGCCCGGCCGGGCTTGCGGGCGGGCGTGACGCTTGTCACCGGCGATGAATGATCTCGCCCACTGCCCCGGCGGGCGCCCGAGGACGACAGTGAGCGCACCTTCCGCAAGCCCGTGGAGCCAGCCGATGAGTGCGATCCACCCCTTCCACGGTGTCGTCGCCGCGACCGTGAAGAGGTCCGCGGACAGCCCGGTTCCGGCCGCCGTCCAGGCCAGCCTGATGCTGGCCGGCGCGCGGGCCCGGCCTTGGCCGCGTTGCTTGCCCTTGTCGCGATCGCCGGCCGCCCTGGCCGCTGGCGCCGCCGCATCCTCCGATGACCGCGCCGCGGCCATCGCCACCGAATGGAGCAGAACATGAAGATGGAAAAACCGTCCGCGCCTACCCAAGCCGTCGGCCTGTTGCTCGGCGCCTTGCTGGGCTCGGGCGCAGCGGTCGCCGCCGATAGCGCGCACGCGCCGGCCGCGACCGCCACGAAGGCGGCATTGCCGGCTGCCTCGTTCGCGATCCGCCAGGTTCGCGTGTTCGACGGCGAGCGCGTGCTGCCCTCGGCGACGGTGCTGGTGCGCGACGGCCTGATCGCCGAGGTCGGCGCGGGCGTGGCGGTGCCGGCCGGTGTGCCGGTGGTCGACGGCAACGGCGCCACTGTGCTGCCCGGCCTGATCGATTCGCACGTCCACAGTTGGGGCGAAGCGCGCAGCGATGCACTCCGTTTCGGCGTGACCACCGAGTTGGACATGTTCAGCGACCACCGAGGCCTGGCGGCGGCGCGCGCCGAACGCGAAAGCCGCGGCAAGACCGGTAAGGCCGATCTGTGGTCGGCCGGAACCCTGGTCACCGCCAAGGGCGGACACGGCACCCAGTACGGCATGCCGATCGCGACGCTGGACGATCCGGCGCAGGCGCAGGCCTTCGTCGATGCGCGCATCGCCGAGGGTTCGGATTACATCAAGCTGGTGCTGGAGCCCTTGCTCGACCCCAGCGGCAAGGCGCGCATGAATACCTTGTCGGAGGCCTCGTTGCGCGCCGCGATCAAGGCCGCGCACGCGCGCAAACGCTTGGCGGTGGTGCACGTGTCGCAGGCATCCGATGCCGCCTTGGCGATCGATGCCGGCGCCGACGGCCTGGTCCACATCAACGGCGACCTGATCGAAGATCCGAAGCTCGTCGCCGCGATCAAGCAACGCAACGCCTTCGTGGTGCCCACTCTGACGGTGATGTCGTCGGTCTACGGTATCGAGGGCTCCGCACGCAAGCGCGTCGCCGGCGATGCGCGCCTGACGCCGTACCTGCGGGCGCAGCAGAAAGACCAACTGGCGGCGAGCTTTCCCAGTGGTTTCTTGACCGAGGCGAAGTTCAAGAACTCCCTGGAGAACGTGCGCCGCCTGCACGAGGCCGGGGTGACTCTGCTCGCCGGCACCGACAGCGGCAATCCCGGCACCACCCACGGCGCCAGCGAACATGGCGAGCTCGAATTGCTGGTGCAGGCCGGGTTGAGCCCGGTGCAGGCCTTGACGGCGGCGACCGCCGCGCCGGCGCGCAGCTTCGGTCTCGACGACCGCGGCCGCATCGCCAGCGGCCTGCGCGCCGACCTGATCCTCGTCGACGGCGACCCGACCACCGACATCACCGCCACCCGTGCGATCCGTTCGATCTGGAAGAACGGCTATCCGGTCGACCGCGCGATCGATACCGCGCTGCCGACGCTCAAGCCGGGCAAGGTCGCCTTGTTCGACGGCGACAAGCCGAGCACGAGCTGGGTCGCCTCCGACGATCGTTATATCGGCGGCAAGTCGAAGTCGCGGCTGGAAGCGGTCGCCGACGGCGGCAAGGCGTCCACGCTCGCGGCCAGGGGCGACGTGGTCGCCAGCATCGCCCAGCCCTGGGGCGGGCTGATGTTCGTGCCGGGTCCGGCGCCGTTGGCGTCGGTCGATGCGCGCGCGGTCCGCGAGCTCAACCTGCGCGTGCGCGGCGACGGCCGCAAACTCACGGTGATGGTGTTCTCCGGCACCGACATGCTCCGTCCGCCGGGCATCCAACAGCTCGCGGTCGGTACGCAGTGGCAGGAGGTGCGGGTACCGCTGACGACGATGGCGGGCGTCGACCTGGCCAACCTGCGCGGTATCGTGCTGGGCGCCGGAGGCGAGCCGGGCCCGTTCGCGTTCGAGATCGAAGCGGTCGAACTCCGTTAAAGTCCGCTACGCCGATGCGGTCCGGACCGGCGCCGGGCCGCATCGCCACCGAGGTCTTGCCGACCTGAAGGAGCTCGACCATGCGCTTGCCGCCGCCCACGATGGATGCCCAAGACAACCTGCTCGGTTGGCACCTGGCTTCGTTGCTGTATCTGAGTTTCGTGTTCATCCCGCTGTTCTTCTGGCCGCGGGTGCCGTGGTGGGTGGTGACCGCGGCGGTGACCTCGGTGCTGTTGTTCCTGCCGCTGTACTGGGCCTTCTACCGCAGCGGTTCCAAGCTGCGCCTGTGGTTGCTGCTCGCGGTGGCCTGCATCGGTTATGCGGTGATCCCGTTCGGCGGCGGGGGCGGCACTTACCTGATCTTCGCCTCCGGCATGATCGCCAGCCTGCTGCCGTTGGGGCGCGGCATCGCCTTGGCCGCCGTGCTGTTCGCGCTGCTCGGCGTCGAATTCATGCTGCTGGTGCCGAAGGAAGCGATGCCGCTGTCGACCTTCCTGATCAATCTGCTGGTCGGCGCGATCGTGTTCGCCGGCGTGGTCGCCGCGCGCAACCGCGAACGCCGCCATGCCGAGCTGCGCCTGACCCAGGACGAAGTCAAGCGCCTGGCCAGCCTGGCCGAACGCGAACGCATCGGCCGCGACCTGCACGATCTGCTCGGCCACACTTTGTCGGTGGTGGTGTTGAAATCGCAGCTCGCCGCGCGCCTGCTCGAACACGATACCGCCGCCGCGCACGCCCAGATCAACGAAGTCGAACGGGTCGCGCGCGAAGCCCTGACCCAGGTCCGCGAAGCCGTCGCCGGCATCCGCGCCAACGGCCTGCAGGCCGAACTCGCGGCGGCGCGGCTGGCCCTGCTGAGCGGCGAGATCAGCCTCGACCACAAGCTGGCGACCATCGACATCCCGCTCAACATCGAAGCTGCGCTGGCGCTGGCCTTGCGCGAATCGGTGACCAACGTGATGCGGCATGCGCGGGCGCGCCGGGTTGACGTCGAACTGACCCAGGACCCGCGCGGCGGCATCGTGCTGCGGATCGCCGACGACGGCCGCGGCGGCGTGTCCAGCGAGGGCCACGGCCTGACCGGCATGCGCGAACGCTTGCGCGCGGTCGGCGGCACCGTCGAAATCGAAAGCCCGAACGGCGCCGGCACGCGCCTGAGCCTGCTGGTGCCGCGCGAGGCGTTGGTCGTCGCCCGACGCCTGGCCGCGCCCGCGGCAAACTCCGCGCCGGCGGCGACGCCGGCCCTGCTCGAACGAGGTATCGCATGATCCGTCTGTTGCTCGCCGAAGATCAGGCCCTGGTGCGCGGCGCGCTGGCGGCGCTATTGAACCTGGAACCCGACATCGAGGTGGTCGCCGAAGCCGGCGACGGCGCGGCGGCCTGGGAAGCGGTCAAGCGCGTCCAGCCCGACCTGATCATGACCGACATCGAAATGCCGGGCATGACCGGCATCGACCTGGCCATGCGCGTGCGCGATTCCGGCATGTCGACCCGTGTCGTGATCGTCACCACCTTCGGCCGTGCCGGCTACCTGCGCAGGGCGATGGACGCTGGCGTGCGCGGCTACCTGCTCAAGGACGCCCCGGCCGGGCAACTGGCCGAAGCCCTGCGTCAGGTGCACCGCGGCGGCCGCGCGATCGACCCGCAACTCGCGGTTGCGGCCTGGAGCGACGAAGACCCGCTGACCGAGCGCGAGCGCCAGGTCCTGCGCCTGGCCGGCGAAGGCCTGTCGACCGCCGAAATCGGCGAGCGCCTGCACCTGAGCCAGGGCACCGTGCGCAATTACCTGTCCGAAGCCATCGGCAAGCTCGACAGCAGCAACCGCATCGAAGCCTATCGCCGCGCCCGGCAGAACGGCTGGTTGTAAGGCGCCCGACGCTAACGGGGCATAGATTCCGGCTGTCTGGAATCCGAAACCGGGGCGACTCCCAGCCCAGGCCTGGCCGGTGCCCCGTTCCAAGCCCATGCGGTTTCTCCGCCCGAAGCCCGGGCCATTCCCCCATTTGGAGAGGGGGCGGGGGGATTTGCTTCCAGCTCGCCAGACCCCGCCAAGCCCGCTTTTGCCGATCCCGCCCCATACCCGGGATAATGGGCGCTCTCCGAAACCTTGCCTGGCCCCCTTGCCGCCCGGTTTCGTCCCGTCCGTCAGCCCAGCCGGTTTTCGCCGGCTTCGGTGGCTACGGCGCTTCGCGCTCAATTACTTCGGTTCCCTTTGAAGAAGAACGACTTCCACTACGAACTGCCGCCCGAGCTGATCGCCCAGGCGCCCTTGGCCGAGCGTTCCGCCAGCCGCCTGCTGGTGGTGCCGCCGGCGCCGGCGCCGCGCGAGGACCGCGTGTTCCGCGAGCTGCCGCAGTTGCTGCAGCCCGGCGACCTGCTGGTGTTCAACGACACCCGGGTGATCCCGGCGCGTCTGTTCGGCCAGAAGAGCACCGGTGGCCGGGTCGAGATCCTGATCGAGCGCCTGCTCGGCGGCATGGAGGCGCGCGCGCAGATCGGCGTCAGCAAGTCGCCGAAAGAAGGCGCGCGCATCGCCCTCGACGCCGGCGGCGAAGCCGAGGTGCTGGGCCGCGAAGGCGAGTTCTATCGCCTGCGCTTCCACGTGCCCGAGTCGCTCGAACAATGGCTGCTGCACGCCGGCCGCCTGCCGTTGCCGCCGTACATCCAGCGCGAGCCCGGCAGCGACGACCAGGAGCGCTACCAAACCGTGTTCGCGCGCGAAGTCGGTGCGGTCGCGGCGCCGACCGCGGGCCTGCATTTCGACGACGCCTTGCTGGCGCAACTGCGCGAGCGTGGCATCGAGTTCGGCCACGTCACCCTGCACGTCGGCGCCGGCACCTTCCAGCCGGTGCGCGCCGACAATCTCGACCAGCACGTCATGCACAGCGAGTGGCTCAACGTCGGCGCCGGCCTGGTCGAACAGATCCGCCGCACCCGCGCCGCCGGCGGCCGCGTGATCGCGGTCGGCACGACCGTGGTGCGCGCGCTGGAAAGCGCGATCCGCCACCACAGCGGCGTCGCAGGCGAGGAAAGCGAGCTGCAGCCGTTCGCCGGCGAGACACGCTTGTTCATCCTGCCCGGTTATCGCATCCGCTCGGTCGACGGCCTGATCACCAATTTCCATCTGCCGGAGAGCACTTTGCTGATGCTGGTCTCGGCTTTCGCCGGCAAGGACGCGGTGTTCGCCGCTTACGAGCACGCGATCCGCGAGCGCTATCGCTTCTTCTCCTATGGGGACGCCATGCTGCTGTGGCCAACCGCAGCGACGTAGCCCCGCCGCCTCACCCCGAAGCCGAGACCCCACAGCCGTCCTTCCGGTCTCCGCGCACCGCCGAGCAAAGCGAAAGCCCCAGCTCGAATGCCCCAACTCAGCCCCCAACGCATCGCCCCATGCGTCCCACTAGATAAAGGAATACGCGCATGAGCCGCATGTCCTTCCAATTGCTCGGTCAAGACGGCGCTGCGCGCCGAGGCCGCCTGACGTTCCCGCGCGGCACGGTGGAAACGCCGGCCTTCATGCCGGTGGGCACCTACGGTTCGGTCAAGGGCATCATGCCCGAGCACGTGCGCGACCTCGGGGCCGAGATCATCCTCGGCAACACCTTCCATCTGTACCTGCGGCCCGGCCTGGACGTGATCGGCGATCATGGCGGCCTGCACGGCTTCGCCCGCTGGAACGGCCCGATCCTGACCGACTCCGGCGGCTTCCAGGTGTTCTCGCTCGCGCACCGGCGCAAGATCACCGAGCAGGGCGTGACCTTCGCCTCGCCGGTCGATGGCAGCAAGGTCTTCCTCGGCCCGGAAGAGAGCATGAACATCCAGCGCGTGCTGGATTCGGACATCGTCATGATCTTCGACGAATGCACGCCGTATCCGGCCACCGTCGAGGTGGCGCGCAAGTCGATGGAGTTGAGCCTGCGCTGGGCCGAGCGCTCGAAGAAAGCCCATGAAGGCAACGATGCGGCCTTGTTCGGCATCGTCCAGGGCGGCGTCCATCACGAGCTGCGCACCCAGTCGGCGGCCGGCCTGAAGGGGCTGGGCTTCGACGGCTATGCGATCGGCGGTCTGGCCGTCGGCGAACCCGAGGCCGAGCGCAACGAAATGCTCGAACACACCTGCCCGCAGCTGCCCGAGGACCGTCCGCGCTATCTGATGGGCGTCGGCCGCCCCGAGGACCTGGTCGAATCGGTTGCGCGCGGCGTCGACATGTTCGATTGCGTGATGCCGACCCGCAACGCCCGCAACGGCCATTACTTCACCCCGAGCGGCACCGTGCGCGTGCGCAACGCCAAGTACGAGCGCGACCTGCGCCCGATCGAAGAGGGCTGCGACTGCTACGCCTGCAGCAACGGTTTCAGCCGCGCCTACCTGCGCCACCTGGACCGCTGCAATGAAATGCTCGGGCCGATGCTGGGCACCTTGCACAACCTGCGCTACTACCAGCGCCTGATGGCGCAGATGCGCGAGGCGATCGAGCAGGGAACCTTTACCGCCTTCCGGGAGTCTTTCTACGCCGCACGCGCCTAGGACGGCTTCGGGCTGCCGGCCGGCTCGGGGCTTGGACCGACCTGGCCTGGGCCATCCAAGCCCGACCTTCCAGGTCTGGACACGCCGCTCCAACCCGGTCGCCCGGCGCGTGAACAGGTGGGACCGGCTGCGAAGCGGACGGGGCAGGGCCCCGGAGGTTCCGTCACCTGCCGATAAAGCGTGCGCTGCGGCTCATTTGGGCCCCGGCCTTGACTCCAACCCAGCCGTGGCATAATCCCCGGCTATTTTTCGTTCCAGGACATTCCGATGAATCTGCTCGACCTCCTGATCGCCCCCGCTTACGCCCAGGCCGCTGGCGCGCCCGCTCCCGGCGGCTTTCTCGGCAGCGCCGGCGGCTTCGTCCTGCCGCTGATCCTGATCGGCGTCATGTACTTCCTGATCTTCCGTCCGCAGATGAAGCGCGCCAAGGAACACCGCGGCATGCTCGAGAAGCTGGCCAAGGGCGACGAAGTGCTGACCAACGGCGGCATCGCCGGCACCGTGACCGACATCGGCGAGAACTTCATCACCGTCGAAATCGCCGCCAACGTGCGCATCCGCGTGCAGAAGGGCGCGATCGCCAACGTGTTGCCCAAGGGCACCTTGAAGTCGGCCTGAGCCGACGCCACGCCTTTATTTACATAGACGCGGCGGCCGGGGAGGCTGCCGCAGGGGTTCTCGATGCTGACCTTCGCGCGCTGGAAATACTTCGCCATCCTGGTCGTACTGATCTTCAGCGTGATTTATGCGCTGCCGAACGCTTATCCGCAGGATCCGTCCGTACAGATCTCCGCGGCCCGGCCGACCGGCACCCAGGTCGATGCGACCTTGGCCAAGCGCGTCGAAGGCATCCTCGCCAAGGCGCAGATTTCCTCGAAGTCGATCCTGGTCGAGAATCAGGGCAACTTGATGGTGCGCCTGACCGACACCGACCTGCAGACCCGCGCCGCGGACCTGCTGCGTCCGCAGCTCGGCAGCGAATATGTGGTGGCCCTGAGCCTGGCCCCGACCGTGCCGGACTGGCTGCAGGCGTTCGGCGCCAAGCCGATGCCGCGCGGCCTGGACTTGCAGGGCGGCGTCCACTTCACCATGCAGGTCGACCAGGACGCCGCGCTCAACAAGCGCCTTGAGGCCTACGTCGAAGACGTGCGTTCGACCCTGCGCGACAGCAGCGTCTCCTACACCTCGGTGGTGCGTCGCGGCAACGAAGCCATCGTCGCCACGCTCGCCGCCGGCGCCAATGCCGACAAGGCGCAGAAGCAACTGCGCACCGCCTTCCCGACCCTGACCCAGAGCCTCGACGGCCAGACTCTGACCCTGGAGATTCCGCAGTCGGAGCTGCAGCGCATCTCGCTCGACGCGATCGAGCAGAACCTGACCACCCTGCGCAACCGCATCAATGCCTTCGGCGTCGCCGAGCCGGTGATCCAGCGCCAGGGCACCGACCGCATCGTGATCCAGCTGCCGGGCCTGCAGGACACCGCCGAAGCCAAGCGCCGCATCGGCGCCACCGCGACCCTCGAGTTCCGCGCCGTGGTCGGCGACGAAGCCACCGCCGCGGCCGCCGTGCGCGACCGCAACGTGCCGCCGGACGCACGCATCTATTACAACGAAGCCAAGCAACCGCTGCTGCTGTCCAAGCGTCTGCTGGTTTCGGGCGACCAACTGGTCAACGCGATTCCGAGCAACGACCAGCAGGGCCAGCCGAGCGTCAGCATCACGCTCAACGCCATCGGCGGCCAGCGCATGCTCAACCACACCCTGGAAAACGTCGGCAAGCGTCTGGGCATCGTTTACGTCGAACAGATCCCGATCACCCAGATCGTCGACGGCAAGGAAGTGCGCACCACCCGTTCGGAAGAGCGCGTGATCAGCTCCTCGACCATCCAGGGCGTGTTCGGCAAGGACTTCCAGACCACCGGCCTGAGCCGCGAAGAAGCCAACAGCCTGGCCCGCGACCTCAAGTCCGGCGCCCTGGCCGCGCCGATGACCTTCGTCGAAGAGCGCGTGGTCGGCCCGAGCCTCGGCGCCGAGAACGTCAAGCGCGGCACCACCGCGGTGATGTTCTCCTTCATCTTCGCGCTGAGCTTCTTCCTGATCTATTACCGCATGTTCGGCTTGATCACCTGCCTGGCCCTGCTGCTCAACCTGCTGATGGTGGTCGCGGTGATGTCGCTGCCCATCGTCGGCGCGACCATGAGCCTGCCCGGCTTCGCCGGCCTGGCGCTGTCGGTCGGCATGTCGGTCGACGCCAACGTGCTCATCAACGAACGAATCCGAGAAGAGCTGCGGGCGGGCATGCCGCCGCAAACGGCGATCGCCACCGGTTACGACAAGGCCTCGGGCACGATCTTCGACTCCAACATGACCGCGTTGCTGGCGGGCCTGGCGTTGTTGATGTTCGGTACCGGCCCGCTCAAGGGCTTCGCGATCACCATGATCGTCGGCATCCTGACCTCGGTGTTCACCGCCGTGACCGTGTCGCGCGGCATCGCCACGCTGATCTACGGCAAGCGCCGCAAGCTCAAGTCCATCGCGATCTGACGGGAGAACCCAGACATGAAGATTTTCCCGCTGACCCTGCTGCCCAACGACGCCAACATCAACTTCATGAAGTTGCGTTGGGTGTCGATCGCGGTCGCCGCCCTGATCATGTTCGTCGCCATCGGCGCCATGTTCACCCGCAACTTCAACTTCGCTCTGGACTTCACCGGCGGCAACCTGGTCGAGGTGCACCTGGACAAGGCGATACCGCTGGACCAGGTGCGCGAGAAGCTGGCTGTCGACGGTTACGACAGTGCGCAGGTCCAGACCTACGGCTCGGGCACCGAGTTGCTGATCCGCCTGCAGCCGCGCGAAGGCGACGCTTCCGCATCGGCCACCGCGCATGCCGCCGCCGCGGTGATGAAGGCGGTGTCGGGCGAAGGCAACAACGCCAAGATCCTGCGCAACGAGTTCGTCGGCCCGCAGGTCGGCAAGGAACTGGCCCTCAACGGCCTGTACGCGCTGATCTTCGTGATCGTCGGCTTCCTGATCTACATCGCGTTCCGCTTCGAATGGAAGTTCGCGGTCGCCGCGATCATCACCACCCTGCACGACGTGATCGTGGTCGCCGGCTGGTTCGCCATCAGCGGCCACGAGTTCGACCTGACCGTGCTGGCCGGCATCCTGTCGGTGATGGGCTACTCGATCAACGACACCATCGTGGTGTTCGACCGCGTCCGCGAGAACTTCCGCTCGATGCGCGCCGACCCGGAGACGATCCTCAACAAGTCGATCAACCAGACTTTGTCGCGTACCGTCATCACCTCGTTCGTCGCCTTCCTGACCGTGGTCGCCCTGTACATCTACGGCGGCGGTTCGCTGCGCGGCATGGCCGAATCGCAGATGCTCGGCATCATCATCGGCACCCTGTCGTCGATCTTCGTCGCTTGCCCGCTGTTGACCCTGGGCATACTCAAGGTCAGCAAGCAGGACTTGCTGCCGAAGGCCAAGGACGAAGCGGCGCTGGCTCGCCGTCCGTAACGGTTCGACAATCCGTTTGGAACGAAAAGGCCGCGCATTGCGCGGCCTTTTTGTTTGTCTGCGCAACGTGGTACGGATTTTGTGCCGTACCAGTCGAAGCATTGAGAAGAGCAATCCCAAAGGCGTAGCCTGTAGCGCACCGCAAAGCGATCCCGAGCGAACTTTGACCGCCACCAACCAACAACAAATCAACGACTGGAACGGTCCGGTCGGCGCGCGCTGGCTGACTTATAACGATTGGCTCGACGAGCGTACCGCGGCTTATGGCCAGGCGGCTTTCGCCGCGGCGGCGCCGCAAGCCGGCGAGGCGGTGTTGGACATCGGCTGCGGGGCTGGGGCGACCTCGTTCGAGCTCGCGCGCGCGGTCGGGTCGGGCGGGCGAGTGGTCGGGGTGGACGTGTCCGAGCCCTTGGTTGGGCGGGCGCGGGAGCGTGCCCAGGCCTTGAGTCTGCCGGTCGAGTTCCGGCTCGCCGATGCCAGCCGGCCGCTATTCGCGCCGCACAGTTTCGACCTGCTGTATTCGCGTTTCGGGGTGATGTTCTTCGACGATCCGGTGGCGGCGTTCGCGGAGTTGCGCAGGGCGCTCAAACCGGGCGGCCGGCTCGCGTTCGCCTGCTGGAAGGCGCCGGCGGAGAACGATTGGTATGTGTTGCCCTTGAATGCTATCCGCGGCATCGTCGAGCAGGACGCGGTCGATACCGACGCACCGGGGCCATTCGCGTTCAGCGATCCGCAGCGGGTCGTGCGCGTGCTTGGCGAGGCGGGTTTCGAAGGCGTCGAGCTGCAGCCGTTCGAGGCGCCGTTCTATTACGGGCGTGGGGACAGCCGCGAGGCGATGACCGAGGACGCGCTGTCGCAGGTGTTCCGGGTCGGTCCGATCGCGCGTCTGTTGGCGGTGCAGACTGATGAGGTGCGCGATAAGGCGACGGTCGCGATCCGCGAGGCGCTGTCGGGCATCGCGACCGGGCAGGGCATCGTGGTCAGCGGCGCGACCTGGGTGGTGACGGCGCGCGCGCCTTGATCCGATGTTTGTATCGATGAGGGTGCGGGCTCAGGCGTAAGTGAGCCTGTTTTCCGGCGAATGGAGTCTAGCCGAATGCGTTGGCCGATCATGCTGGCCGCGACCGCGGGACGCGCAGAGACTGCACCGCCGAGGTCGTTGATGAAAGCGGTGATCTGTCGCAGGGTAGGAGCGACGCAAGTCGCGACCGCGCTGCTTCGGTCTCGTGGCGCATCCGGCCGTAGCCCCGCTGTAGGA
>NZ_JBQEOE010000039.1:29641-39614 GCF_052045105.1 Lysobacter sp. 22409
CCGCTCCTACCCGAAAGAGGAGTCGTTGCGGTTGCGGTAGCCGTAGCCGTAGAGAGCTTGGCGCAGCTCCGAACTCACGATGCAACCGCAGACCCGGAGGGCGGCGCACAGGACGTGCGCCGTTTTTCGATCGGACAAGGATGTCCTATCGAAAAATCCCGGCGCCAGCTGCGTACTCGCAGGGGAGCTTCGTCAAGAAAGGCCTCTCTTTGGTTAGCTTTGACCGAAGGGAATCCAGGCGGACTTTTGGGCTAGCAAAAGAAAGTAACCCGGCCGCTTTAGCGGACGGAAGCTTTGTTCTTGATGTTGCTTCGTCGCTCTGCGGCAAGAGTCGCAACAACCGCGAACTGCGCGGTCGCGATTTGCGTCGCTCCTACCGGGGAGGGAGCATCGCCTTTTGATTCAGGCGGAGCCTTTGTAAGTTTACGGGCAGGCCTTCGACAGGCGCGCGCCCTCCGCGAGCCCGCCCGACAACGAAAAACGCCGCGATCTCTCGCGGCGTTTTTTCTTGTTGCGATGAGCAGGCGCGGCTCAGTCGAACGCGGCCGCGTAGCCGGTGTTGACGATGCGGTGCTGCAGGGCGTCGGCGATCTTGAGGTTGCCGGCGATGATCTGGCGCGGAGCGAGGCCGCGGTTGTCCATCGGACCGGTCGAGCGGCCCTTGAAGTCGGAGATCTTGCCGCCGGCTTCGCGCACCATGAGGGCGCCCGCGGCGATGTCCCAGGGCTTCACGCCGGCTTCGAAGTAGGCGTCGGCGCGGCCGCAGGCGACGTAGGCCAGGTCGAGCGCGGCCGAACCGGTGCGGCGCACGTCCTCGGCATCGACGAGCAGATTGTCCAGGCACTTGAGGTGGGCGCTGGTGCGCGCGCGTTCGCGCGGCGGGAAGCCGGTGATCAGCATCGCGCCGTTGAGGTCCTTGCGCTCGGCGATGCGCACGCGCTTTTCGTTGAGCTGGGTGCCGCTGCCGCGGCTGGTGGTGAACAGATCGTTGCGCAGCGGGTCGAAAATCACGCCGTGGATCGGTTCGCCGTTTTCGCACAGGGCGATCGACACGCAGAAATGCGGGATGCCGTGCAGGTAGTTGCTGGTGCCGTCGAGCGGGTCGATGACCCAGGTGAAGCGGGCCTGGCCGATCGGGCCGCTTTCCTCGCCGAGGATGGCGTAGTCGGGGGTGGCGCGGCGGAATTCCTTGATGATTTCCGCTTCGGCGAGGTTGTCGACCTCGCTCGCGTAGTCCATGCGGTCCTTCTCGACGATGTTCAGCGCATCCAGCCGGTGCATGTGGCGGAGCAACACGTTACCGGCGGCGCGGGCGGCCTTGACCATGAGGGTGACGGCGGGTTTCTGCATGGCGTACGGCCTCGAGCGTGTGAGGTGGGGCAGGACTGACGGGGGTAAAGAGCGGACCGGCGCTTTGGCCGGGGCGGGGAGTTTACCATCTGCGCATGAACCCCGATCTCCGCAATGAAGCGGCGCCCCCCGAGGCGCCCGATCCGATCAATTCCCCGGCCGGCACCCCGGGCCATCCGCAGCCGGACCCGGCCTGCGAGGGCCGCCCCGCAGCCACGGCGCCGGACCCGGCCGCCGCTCACACCCGTATCGTCCTGGTCGGCACCCAGCACCCCGGCAATATCGGCTCGGCGGCCCGGGCGATGAAGACCATGGGGCTGAGCCGGCTGATCCTGGTCGCGCCCGAGAAGGGCCTGGACCGCGACGCCTACGCGATGGCCGCCGGCGCCGACGACCTGCTCGAATCGGCGGTGATCGTGCCCGACCTGGCCACCGCCGTGGCCGACTGCCACCTGGTCCTGGGCTGCACCGCGCGCAGCCGCCGTATCGCCCTGGAAGAGCTGGTGCCGCGCGACGCCGCGGCGCGGGTCGACACGCTGGCCCGCAGCGGTGGCGAAGTCGCGGTGGTGTTCGGCCGCGAGCGCACCGGTCTGGACAACGACGAACTGCAGCTCTGCCATGCCGCCGTGCATATCCCCGCCAACCCGGACTACAGTTCCTTGAACCTCGGTGCCGCGGTGCAGGTGCTGAGCTACGAACTGCGCATGGCCGCCCTGGCCGCGGCCGACGCCGGCGGCGGCGCGGAACGGCGCGACCCGCCGGCCTCGCACGCGCAACTGGAGGGCTTTTTCAGCCAGCTCGGCGAGGCTCTGGATGCGATCGATTTCCACAAGGGCCGGGCGCCCGAATCGGCCATGCGCAAGCTGCGCCGGCTGTTCCTGCGCGCCGACCTGGACGAGCGCGAAGTGCGCCTGCTGCGCGGCGTGCTGGCCGATGTCGAGCGCATGGCCATGCTGGCCGGGCAGCGCCGCTGAAGCCGGGTCGAGCCTGCCGGTGGCGGCATCCGTGACAGCGATTCGGCAGCACGGGCGAGGGGGCCATCGGCGGCCGGCGCGACGAGGTATCGGTCGGCCCCGGGTTTCGATTACGCTGCGTTGGCAATCCGACCAGGTGAAGGCTGTTGATCGCTAGTACGCGGTTTCTCGGTTTGCTGTTCGGGCTCGTCCTGGCCGGGGCGTTGGCTCCCGTGGCCGTGTCGTCGGCCCACGAGACCGAAAACGGGCACAAGGACGGGGCCGATGCCCACGTCCTGGTCCTGGGCCGGATCAGCGACGATCCCAAGGCCCACTACGAGCAACTCAAGCCCTTGCTGGACTACGTGATCCCGCGCATGGCCGACGTCGGCATCCGCGAGGGCCGCATCCTGATGGCCAAGGACGCCCAGCAGATGGGCAGCTACATGCGCCGCGGCCGGGTCGACTGGGTCACCGAGACCGCCGGCACCGCGGTCCTGCTGCACCAGCGCGCCGATGCGCGCCTGATGCTGTTGACCGAGCGCGACGGCGTCAGCCACTACCACAGCGTGTTCTTCGCCCGCCGCGACAGCGGCCTGCGCTCGCTCGACGACCTCAGCGGGCACAACGTCGCCTTCCAGCGCCCGTCCTCGACCAGCGCCTATTTCGTGCCGGCCGCGGCCCTGCTCGAACGCGGTCTGTCGCTGGAGATCCTGCTGTCGCCGACCGACCGCATCAACCGCGGCGCGGTCGGCTATCTGTTCGCGCGGTCCGAGCTCAACATCTCGACCTGGGTGCACAAGCGCCTGGTCGATGCCGGGGTGATGAGCAACCTGGACTGGGACAACCCGCGCCGCGTGCCCGATGCCTTCCGCCGCGACCTGGTCGTGATCGGCCGCAGCGAGGACTACCCGCGCGCGCTCGAACTGGTGCGCGGCGACTTGAACCCGAAGGTCGCCGCCCGCCTGCGCGAAGTGTTGCTGGAGGCCGCCGGCGATCCCGATGCCGGCGAGGCGTTGCTGCGCTTCTTCAAGACCACCCGCTTCATGCCGATCGACCCGGCCTCGCAGCGCGCGCTCGAACATATTTCCGACGGTGTCGCGCGCGTGCGCGCGGAGGTCGAATGAATCTGCGCGCCGGCTTGCAGGTCAAGTTCTTCGCCATCATGGCGGTGGCCTTCCTGGTCGTGGTGACCCTGATCCTGATGCTGCTCAATCGCCAGGAGCGCATGCAGAGCGAAGTCGTCGGCATCAGCCGCGAGGCGATGCGCGACACCATCGCCGAAAGCCTGAGCCGGCACGGCGAGGGCGAGGTGACCCAACTCGCCGGCTCGCTGACCAATCCGCTGTACTACTTCGACCTGGACGCCATCGGCGAGCTCGGGCGCGCGGCGATGATGAATCCCGGCGTGCGCTACGTCATCGTCTACGACAACGAAGGCAACATCGTCCACGACGGCAACGAAGAGATCCCCAGCTACGGCAAGCGCATGGACGATGCGATGGCGGCCAAGATCATCACCGCCCAGGCCTTGTCCACCCAGTGGAGCGAGACCACGCTCGACGTGTCCGCGCCGATCAAGGTCGGCCAGCAACGCCTCGGCGGGGTGCGCGTGGGCTACGACCTCAAGGCCATGCGCGCCTACCAGGACACCGCCCTGGACAAGGTGCGCCAGCGCCTGGAAGACCTCGGCCGCCGCCAGTTGTTCTGGGTCGGCGTGCTCAGCGTCGGCCTGCTCGCGCTCGGCGGCCTGATGCTGTGGCTGATCCAGCGTTGGCTGGTCAACCCGATCCGCGAACTCGCCGATGCCGCCCACACCATCGAGAACGGCCAGTTCGACAGCGCGCCGCCGGCCGCCCACAGCAACGACGAGGTCGGCGACCTGATGCAGGCCTTCGGCCGCATGAGCCAGAGCCTGGCCCGGCACGACCGCGACATCCGCCGCATGGCCTATACCGACGCCCTGACCGGCCTGGCCAACCGGCTCGCCTTCCGCGAAGTGTTGGACCAGCGCCTGCTGCACCTGCGCGGCGACAGCGGGCAATTGGGCTTGTTGTTCGCCGACATCGACGACTTCAAGCGCGTCAACGACACCCTCGGCCACGACGCCGGCGACGAGGTGCTGCTGCAGTTCGCCAACCGCATCCAGGAAACCGTGCAGCGCATCGGCGGCGAACGCGCCTTGCTGGCTCGCTTCGGCGGCGACGAGTTCGTGATCCTGGTCGAGGGCAGCCGCGAGCGCAACGGCGAGGCGCGCACCGTCGCGACCCATCTGGCCGAGGTGCTGGTCGGCGAACTCGGCCAGCCGATCGTGGTCCACGACCGCCAAGTGTTCCTTGGCACCTCGATCGGCGTGACCCTGTATCCCGAAGATGCGTCCGGTGCGACCGCGCTGATGAAGAACGGCGACATCGCCATGTACCAGGCCAAGGTCGCCGGCAAGAACTGCTACCGCTTCTACAGCCGGGCGATGGACCAGGCGGTCGAGCGCCGCGTGCACCTGGAGCACGAGCTGCGCGGCGCCTGGGATCGCGGCGAGTTGAGTCTGGTCTATCAGCCGGTATTCCGTCTCGCCGACGGCGCCATGGTCGGCGCCGAAGCCTTGCTGCGTTGGAAGCATCCCGAGCAAGGGTTGATCGCGCCATCGGTGTTCATCGACGTGGCCGAGCAGAGCGGGCTGATCGAAACCCTCGGCCCGCAGGTGCTGCGTGCGGCCTGCGAAGATGCGATCGCCTGGCATCGCGCGCGGCCCGGCGCCGAGCCGCTGTTCGTGTCGGTCAATGTCTCGCCGCGCCAGTTGCGCAGCGGCGACCTGCCGAACGTGGTCGCGGCCTGCCTGCAGGAAACCGGTTTGCCGGCCGCGCATCTGCATCTGGAGCTCACCGAGACGGCGGTGATCGGCGACGAGATCCATGCCAGCAGCCTGCTGGCGCGCTTGCGCGCCAGCGGGGTCAAGGTCTGGCTCGACGATTTCGGCACCGGCTTCTCCGGCCTGAGCCATCTGCGCCGGGTGCCGGTCGACGGGGTCAAAATCGACCGCAGTTTCATCGCCGACGTGTTGCGCGACCCGGACGACCTGGCGCTGACCACGGCGATCATCGCCATGGCGCATTCGTTAGGCATCACCGTGGTCGCCGAGGGCGTGGAGAAGGAGGGCCAGTACGCGGTGTTGCGCGAGCGCGGCTGCGATCTCGCCCAGGGCTATTGGCTCGGTCACCCGGTCAATACCGAGGAATTCCTGGCGCTGTTGATGAGCTGAGGCGGCGCGACCGGCGAATGTCGGTCAGCCCTCCAAAGCCAGGCAACCCGGGGCAGGGGCGACGCAAGCCGCGACCTCGGCGTCGCGGCCTTATCGATGACCTGCGCTACGCCGCCCGACACCCATCGCGGCGCTTCGACGCAAGCTGCGCTTCAGCCGATCTTGTCTTGCGCCAGGGCGATCCACTCGGCCAGGGCCTGGGCCAGGCTGCCGGACAAAATGCCGAACACCGCCACCGCGATCGAGCCGGCGACCCAGGCCACGCCCATGAGCTTGCCGTCGCGTTCGAGCAGCGCGAACGCGAACAACAGCAGCAGGGCGCCGAACAGGAAGTTGGTCAGCGGAATCGGCAGCGACAGCAGGATGCCGAGCAGCACCAGCAGCAAGCCGGTGAAGGCGTTGGCGGCGCGATGATCGAGCATGGCCGGCGCGCGCGGGCTGACGATCCGCTCCAGGCGGCTCAGCCACGGCGCCAGCAGATTGCGGAACTTGCCCATCGCCTTGCGGTGCGGGCCGCGGCGGGCGATGAAGCCCGGCAGCCACGGCTTGCGCAGGCCGATCAGCAACTGCAGCCCGACCAGCACCACCAACGGCCCGCTGATCGCGCCGCCGACGCCCGGGATCGGGATGAAGGCGGGCAGGGTGGACACGAACAGCAGCATGCCGAAGGAACGGTTGCCGAGCCCGGCGATCACGTCGCCGAACTTGACCACTTCCTCCGGATCGCCGGCGACGATGGCATCGAGCAGCGCGCGCGTGCCGGCCTCGTGCGGCTTGTGACCGTGTCGCCGGCCCCGCGACGGCTGGTCGTCTTCGCCGTCGGGGCCGTTGTCAGCCGCTGCTGTCATCGTCGCTGGACTCCGGCGGTTTCGGCAGATGGCGGTGCAACAGCAGTTTGTCGATGCGCGGCCCGTCGAGGTCGATCACCTCGACCCGCCAACCCAGCCAGCTGAAGTGCTCGCCGACGTGCGGGATGCGGCCGAAGTGGGCGATCACCATGCCGGCGGCGGTGTGGAAATCGTGCTCGTCCTCGTCGGGCAGGCGCCCGCCGCCGATCACCTCGCGCAGCTCTTCCACCGGCAGGGCGCCGTCGATCAGGTAGGAGCCGTCCTCGCGTTGCACCACCGGGCCGGGCTGGTCGTCGGACTCGGCGGTCTGTATGCGGCCGATCACTGCGCCCATCAGGTCGTTGACCGTGACCAGGCCGGTGACGTCGCCGTATTCGTCGACCACCAGGGCCAGCGACTGCTGCTCCTCGCGGAAGATCTCCAGCAGCTTGAGAGCGTGGGTCGACTCGGACACGAACAAGGCTTCGGTCAGCTGGCCGAACAGGTCCGGCAGATTGCCGACGCCGAGATTGCGCAGCAGGGTCTTGGCTTCGAGCACGCCGAGCACGTCCTGGTCGCTGCCGCGGTAGACCGGGAAACGCGAGAACGGCGATTCGCGCATGGCCGCCAGGTTGTCCTCGATGCTCGCGCCGGCATCGAGCCAGGCGATGCGGGTGCGCGGCGTCATCAGGCTTTCGGCGGTGCGATCGCCGAGGCTGAGCACGCGATTCATCATCTTGCGCTCGTCGGCGTCGATCACGCCCTGCTCGTGGCTTTCGCTGACCAACAGGCGGATCTCTTCTTCGCTGATTTCGCTGCGGGCGTCGTCCTTGATCCCGAGCAGGCGCAGCACCAGGCGATTGATCGCGCCGAGCGCGCCGACCACCGGTTTGGCGAAACGGGCCAGGCCGGCCAGGACGATCGCCACCGAACTGGCGATCTTTTCCGGATTGGTCAGGGCCAGCCGCTTGGGGATCAGTTCGCCGAAGATCACGCTGGAAGCGGTGATCAGGGTGACCGCGGTGCCGATGCCGATGCTGCGCGCGTACTCGGCCGCGCCCGGCAGCACGCCGCTGAGCCAGCCGGCGATGGCCAGGCCGATCGACTCGCCGCCGAAGGTGCCGGTGAGCACGCCGATCGCGGTGATGCCGACCTGCACGGTCGAGAGCAGGTGGTCGGGGCGTTCGGCCAGCTGCAGGGCGACGCGGGCGCCGCGGCTGGGGTGCGCCGGGTCCTCGGCCATCTGCTTCAGGCGCAGCTTGCGCGAGGTCATCAGCGCCATCTCCGACATCGCGAAGAAGGCGTTGAGGACGATCAGGGCCATGACGATCAGTAGTTCCAGCATCGGCAATGCCTCCTGTGGCCGGTGGGTTCACGGAAGGAGCGCGCTGCGCGATGGGAGGGGGCCGTCGAGGCGCGGCCGGGCGGCGGTTTTGGGTCGTCGTCCATGGAAGAGGTTTGGGGGGAGCGTACTGTAAGGAACTGGGGGCCGATCTTAGCAGGCCTTCACGACCGCCCCTCGTGAAAGGCCGGGCGGGCGGGACGGCAGGATCGGTGCGCGTTTCCAGGTCTTGGGGGCGCCCCGGGCGGCCGTCAAGGTGGGCGCGGCGGCGTCAAACCGTCATAATCGCGCCCGCAAACCCTTCGGCCCGGCGCGGCCGGCACGTATCGGCCCAGCCCAGAGGCACCCCAGCATGTTTTCCCTGCAGACCATTTTCGGCCAAGGCAACCAGTTCTATACCCTGCTGGAGGAGGCCGCCGTCGCCGCCCACGACAGCACCAAGGCCCTGCACGCCATGCTCAAGGAGTCCGACCGCCAGCCGGCGCTGGACGCGTTCAAGCTGGCCCGCCAGCGCGAGCGCGAGACCTCCGACAAGATCAGCCAGGAGCTGGTCGACAGCTTCATCACCCCGATCGAGCGCGAGGACATCGAATCGCTGAGCTCGGCGCTTTACAAGATCCCCAAGCAGGTCGAGAAGTTCGCCGACCGCTATTCGCTGGCGACCCGCCATCTGGAGCACATCGACTTCGCGCCGCGCGCGGCGATGCTCGAACAGGCCGCCGGGGTGGTGGTGAAGATGGTCCACCAGCTGCGCCAGCTCAAGCTGGAGCCGATGAAGGCCCTCAACGACCAGCTGCGTGCGCTCGAGAACGAGGCCGACCGGCTGATGCTCGAGCTGTACCGCGACATTTATTCCGGCCAGCTCGACAACCTGCAGATGTTCCTGCTCAAGGAGTTCTTCGAGATCCTGGAAAAGGCGATCGACCGCTGCCGCGAGGCCGGCGTGGTCGCCTACCAGATCGTCCTGAAAAACTCCTGAGGCGCGCGCGATGCTGACGCTCGTCCTGGTGGTGATAGTCGCGGCTCTGATCTTCGAGTACGTCAACGGCTTTCACGACACCGCCAATTCCATCGCCACCGTGGTCGCGACCAAGGTGCTGTCGCCGATGCAGGCGGTGATCCTGGCCGCGTCGACCAATCTGATCGGCGCCCTGTGGGGCACCGCGGTCGCCAAGACCATCGCCTCGGGCCTGATCGACGCCGGCGTGGTCGAGGTCGGCTCGCAGCTGATCCTGTGCGCGCTGCTCGGCGGCATCATCTGGAACCTGATCACCTGGTGGCTGGGCCTGCCGTCCTCGTCCTCGCACGCGCTGATCGGCGGGTTGTGCGGCGCGGCCATCGCGGCGGCCTCGAACAACTGGCACGCGGTGGTCTGGTCGCACCCGGCCGAACCGATCTGGAAAAGCGCCGGCGTGCTGTGGAAGGTGATCGTGCCGATGTTCACCTCGCCGGTGCTGGGCTTCACCGCCGGCTTCCTGGTGATGGGCGTGCTGTTCGCGATCATCTCGTTCATGGCGCGCAGCGGCGGCGTGCTGGCGCGGATCGCGCGGCCGCGCTGGGTCAACAGTTTCTTCGGCAAGGCGCAGTTGGTCAGCGCCGCCGGCATGGGCTTCGCCCACGGCATGAACGATGCGCAGAAGACCATGGGCATCATCGCCCTGGCGCTGATGAGCGCGCAGCAGGCCGGTACGCTCGACAATCTGCCGGCATGGCTGGCCTTCCTGCATCCCTCGCCGAATGCGATCGCCCATAACGACATCGACACCTGGATCAAGCTGACCTGCGCGGTGGTGATGGCCGCCGGTACCGCCGCCGGCGGCTGGCGCATCATCAAGACCCTCGGCCACAAGTTGGTCAAGCTGCACCCGATCCACGGCTTCGCCGCCGAGACCAGCGCCGCGTCGGTGATCATGTTCGCGTCCTCGCTGGGCATCCCGGTGTCGACCACCCACAACATCTCCGCCGCGATCATGGGCGTGGGCACGGCCAAGCGTTTCAACTCGATCAAGTGGACCGTGGTCGAGAAGATGATCTGGGCCTGGATCCTGACCATTCCGGCCGCCGGCGGCATCGCCTACGCGCTGTTCGAGGCGATGCGGTTCTTCGGTTGGATTTGAGTCGCGTTGGTCGCGCGATGCGGCAGGTCAGTGCATAACGAAAGGCCCGCAGCGATGCGGGCCTTTTTGTTGCGGGGTTTGTTTATTGCGAATGCTATGCGAGTGGCGTCGTTGGTGCGGCGGCG
>NZ_JBQEOE010000039.1:39631-52736 GCF_052045105.1 Lysobacter sp. 22409
CCGCGACTGCGAACCTCGCGTTGACCCGAAGCCTCGACCGCGATCCCCCGGAGGCCGGAGAGATCGGAAACCTCAAACGACGCCTTACAGCAGATCGCCGTCCGCCGACAGCACGCGTTCCATGCGGTCGCCCACGCCGCCGATCTCCATCACCAGGCGCTGCAGCTCGGCCGCGTCCAGGGTTTCGGCGGGGCGGTTCTCGCACAGTTGCAGATAGGGCACGCCGTCGAGGTCGCCGATGGCGAGGTAGCCGACGTGGCTTTCCCAGTTGAAGGCCAGCGCGCGGCGCGCGTCCAGACCGGTGGTCGGAGCGATCGCGGTGCTCACGCGCACGAACGGACGGCCGTCGTCGTCTTCCAGTTCGGACAGGAAGATCGCTTGGTGGCGCGTGCCCTGTTCGAGCGAGAGCTCGATGCAGATCACGTTTTCGTCGTGGACGGTGAGGTGGAACCCGGCTCGGGTCAGATGGGTACGGATCTGTTCGAAATGCATGGGCGACTCCTGCGCGTTGCAGGGCATATGCTACCGCGATGGACAGCGAAACTGCCGCAAAACGCATCCGGGCCGCGATCCGCGCCATCCCCAAGGGCGAAGTCGCCGGCTACGGCGAGGTCGCGCGCCGCGCCGGGCTGCCCGGACGGGCCCGTCTGGTGGCGCGCCTGCTCAGCGAGAACGACGACGCCAAGCTGCCCTGGCACCGGGTGCTGCGTTCGGACGGGCGTATCGCGCTGCCGGAAGGTTCGGCCGGTTATCGCGAGCAGTGCCAGCGCCTGCGCGCCGAAGGCGTGGCGGTGGTGAACGGGCGCGTGCGCGGCCAGCGTGCGGCGCCGACTCTGGATTCGCAGATCTGGGGCCCGGCCGACTGAACGCAGCCTGCGCGCGGGCCGCGCCTCGACGCGACGCTCACGGTGCGACGCCGAGGCAGCGGCTACCATAGCGCCCGATTCGAGGAGCCGCGATGTTTTCCAGTATCCCGCCGGTCGTCAGGAAACTGCTGATCGCCAATGTCGTCGTATTCATCCTGCAAGCGCTGTTGAGCCAAGGCGATGCGACGCGCGGTTGGGTGCTGTGGTGCGAGTTGTGGCCGTGGTTGCCCGCGCATATCCCGGCTGCCGGCAACTTCATGCCGTGGCAGTTGCTGACATCGGGCTTCATGCACGGCGGCATCGGCCACCTCGTGTTCAATATGCTGGCGCTGGTGATGTTCGGCGCTTCGCTCGAATACGAATGGGGCGCCAGGCGTTTTGCGATCTATTACTTCACCTGCCTGATCGGTTCGGCGTTGTTGCAGTTGTTGATCGCCTCGATCGCTGCGCGCCAGGGCGACGTCTATGTGACCCTGGGCGCTTCGGGCGCGGTTTACGGCCTGCTGTTGGCCTACGGCATGCTGTTCCCGAACCGGCGCGTGACCTTGTTGCCGTTCCCGATCGTGCTCAAGGCGCGCACCTTGGTCATCATCTACGCGGTCGCCGCGGTGTTCTACGGCGTCTTCGCCCAGGGCACCGGCGTCGCTCATTTCGCCCACCTCGGCGGCATGCTGGTCGGTTGGCTGACCATTCTGTATTGGCGCAAGCGACCGCCGGGCAGCGGTCGCGGTGGCCCCCGCCGCGATCCGCGCGTGGAAGCGCTGCGCCAGCGCAGGCGGACCACCAAGCTGCGCGTGGTCAAGTAACGCCGAACAGCGCCGCTCAGAACCCCGGGCGCAGCTTGACCTGTTCGAGCTCGCGCTTGATCGAGCGCCAGAACAGGCTCGGCGCGATCCAGGTGTAGGCGCAAAACCCCAGCCACAGGTAGGACAGCGGTCCGGCCCAGTGCGACAGGCCATGCTCGGGCAGCGCGATCAGGGCGATGCGGTAGAGCAGGAAGATGCCGAGCAGCAGCACCACCGCGCGGGTGCGCGAACCGGCGCTGATGTAGCTCTGGAACCGCCACCACAGCCCGAGCAGCCAGCTGCGGCGCGCTTTCACCGCCGCCATCAAGGTCAGGGCTTCGCCGTCCATCGGGTCGATCTGCAGCGCCCAGGCGGCGTGGTCGCGGGCGCTGTCGGTACGACCGGCGGCGAGTTCGCAATGGCCGAGTACGCACAAGGCCTCGACGTGTTCGGGATGCGCGGCCAGCACCTCGCGCGCCAGGGCCTCGGCCTTGCGGCGTTCGCCGCGGCGCAGTTCCAGCGAGGCCAGCAAGGCCTGGTAGTCGACATCGGCCGGCTCCAGCTCGCAGGCGCGGCGCGCTTCTTCCAGGGCCTGCGCATCGCGGCCCCAGGCGTTGTAGAGGCGGGCGAAGGCATCGGCGATCGAGGGCGAGTCCGGGTCGAGTTCGCGCGCCGAGTGCAGATGCGTTTCGGCGTCGCGGAAACGCCGCCCGGCGGTCGCCACGATCGCTGCGGCCAGGTGCGCGAACGGCGACTCGGGTTCGAGTTCGAGAGCGCGCGCGGCTTCCAGCGCGGCCGCATGCAGGCGCTTGCGCTTGACCAGGCACAGGGCCAGGAAGGCGTGCGCGCCGGCCTGATCGGGGTCTTCGCCGAGCAGACGCAGCAACACGTCGATGGCTTCGTCGATCTGGCCGTGGGCGTAGTAACGCTCGGCCATCTGCAACCAGTAACCGTGGCTGGCGTCGTTCATTGCAGGATCACCGACAACAAGGCGGGCAGTTGCACGGCGCCGAGCGCGCCGCGCCCGACCACGGCCAGCAGGATCATCAACGGCAGGCCGTTGCGCGCCTGGCCGCCGTAGTACTCCCAGATCTCGAAGCAGCGCTGCTGCATCAGGTACACGGCATAGGCCATGCCGAGCTTGAGCAACAGGATGCTCAGAAACGCGTAGCGCAACTGCGCGCCCTGCAGCCAACCGTTCTGCTCGCACAGCAGCAGAGCGAACAGCAGCAGCGGGCTGCCGACCGCGCTCAGGCCGATGCACAGCCATTCGCGCCAGCGCGTCGGGCTGCCGATCGCCAGCGAATTGAAGCCGAACCAGAGCAGGCCGAAGCCGCTGCCGGCCAGCATCACGCTGAGCAAGGGCCAGACCGGATCGACCGCGTAACGCGACAGGCCGGACGGCAAGGGCTCGTCGGGCAAACGATAGACCGAGGCCGCCATCAGCCGCCTCCGTGGCGCTTGAGGAATTCCAGCACCTCGTCGTACTGGCCGCCCTGATTGGCGTAACGGGCGTGATTGCGCGCCGTGGTCAGCCACTCCAGAGTGGTCGAACGGGTGTCCTTGAGAGCCGCGCGCAGGTGGCTCATGGTCAGCGGCATTTCCCGGCCCTGGTCGATCGAGGCCTCGATGGCCTCGTCGATCGCGGTCTCGACCAGGTTGCGCAGGTCGGCGCCGGAGTAACCCGAGCTCAAGCGCGCGATCTCGGCGCCGTCGATGTCGTCGCCGAGCGGGCGCTCGCGCAGCAACAGCTCGAGGATGGCGCGCCGCGCCGGCTCGTCCGGCGGCGGCACGAACAGCACCCGGTCGAAGCGGCCGGGGCGGCGGAACGCGGCGTCGACCGCCCACGGCACGTTGGTGGCGCCGAGGATCAGCACGCCCTGGTTGTTCTGGCCGAAGCCGTCGAGTTCGGTCAGGAACTGGCTGACCAGCTTGGCCGAGGTGGCTTCGCGCGAGTACTGGCGCTTGCCGCCGATGGCCTCGATCTCGTCGAAGAACACCACCGCCGGGGCGGTGCGCCGCGCGGTCTCGAAGATCGCATGCAGCTTGCGCTCGGACTCGCCGATATACATGTCGAGCACGTCGGTAATGGCCACGTTGTAGAAACGCGCGCCGCACTCGCCGGCGGTGGCGCGGGCGAGCAGGGTCTTGCCGCAGCCGGGCGGCCCGTACAGCAGGATGCCGCCGCCGGAGCGGCGCTTGAAGCGCTCGAACAGCGAGGGCTTGAGGAAGGGGGTGATGATGCGGCGGCGGATCTGGTGCTTGACCTCGTCCAGGCCGCCGACGTCGGCGAAACCGATTCGCGCCTCCGGTGGCTGCAACAGCCGCGATACGTCGTCGGCATCGGTGTCGTCGTTGGCGATGCTGGTCTGCAGGCTGCCCGATTGCATGCGCCGCGCATTGGCCAGCGAGATCACCTTGCCGGCCAGCTCGGTCGCCAGGGCCGCGTCTTCGAGCGCCGGGTTGAGGGCGATGGCCTGCTGGTACAGGCTGCGCGCGTCTTCGCGGCGGCCTTCGCCGAGCAGCAGGCGCGAACGCGCGAACAGCGAGGCCGCCGAATTCTCCGGCGCGATCCGCACCACGCGTTCATCGTGGCGGTGCTCCAGCAGCAAACGCAGCGCGGCGTCGCGCTGGGTCGGGTCGGCCAGCAGGGTGTCGCCGCCGAGTTCGATCGCACGGATCAATGCGTCCGGGTCGGATTCGTTCAGGCAGGCGTTCACGACCAGCATGCCGAGCGCCGGGTTGTGCGGGCTGGCGGCCAGCGCGGCGAGCAGATCGTCGAGGGAGGTATCGGGCATGACGGCATCCTGGCCGGGTGTGGCGGCGTATAGCGTAAAGAAAAACCGCGCAGGATAGGTCCGCGATCGCAACCGTACCGTGGCGCCGGTTGCGGTTCGACGAGCGCTGCGCCTACAGTGCGAACTGTGGCGCAGGTCCGTTTCCGGGCCGCGAACCACGCCCCGTCAGCAAGCCCGCCGCCGCAGGACCGCGCGCCGCCAGCGCGCCGTCCGCCGATGGCGACGCCAAGGATCCAGGCCGTCCGTCGATGACTTTTTCGCCCGAACCTTCCGCCGCAGAGCAGGCCGCGGCCCGCGTCCGCGATGCCGTGCATTCCGCCACCACCGGCCTGGTCGAGCGCGAGCAAGTCGCCGAGCTGATCGTGCTCGCCGCGGTCGCCCAGGAACACCTGTTGATCATCGGCCCGCCCGGCACCGCCAAGAGCGCGGTGGTGCGGCGCGTCGCCGCCGCGCTCGGCGGCCGTTACTTCGAATATCTGCTCGGGCGGTTCACCGAGCCGGCCGAATTGTTCGGCCCGGTCGATCTGCGCCGGCTGCGCGAGGGCGTGGTCGAGACCGACGTCACCGGCATGCTGCCCGAAGCCGAGGTCGCCTTCCTCGACGAGGTTTTCCTCGGTTCGACCGCGATCCTCAACACCTTGCTCGGCGTGCTCAACGAGCGCCGCTTCCGTCGTGGCCACACCCAGATCGATTGCCCGCTGCGGGTCTGCGTCGGCGCGGCGAACGCCTTGCCCGACGACGAGTCGCTGGCCGCGTTCGCCGACCGTTTCCTGTTGCACCTGTTCGTCGAGCCGGTGCCGGACCATCAACTCGAAGCCCTGCTCGAAGGCGGTTGGCAGTCCGAGCGCGCCGCGGTCGAGCACCGCACCGAACTGGCCGACATCGACTTGCTGAGCCGGCGCGTGCCGCAGGTGAGCATGGGCCCGGCGCGCGGCCTGCTGGCCGATGCGATCCGCAAATTACGCGGTGCCGGCCTGAGCCTGTCGGACCGGCGCATCGTCAAGGTCCAGCGCCTGATCGCCGCAGCGACCGTGCTCGCCGGCCGCGACACTGCGACCGCCGCCGACCTGTGGCCGCTGTTCTATGTGATGCCGACCCGCGAGGCGCAGGCGGCGGCCCAGGACGCCTTGCGCGATTCGCTGTCGGCGGCGGCCAACCCGACCTTGCGTGCCGCGGTCGAACATGCGGTGTTGCAGCCGGTGTCGCGCGCCGCACGCCTGATCGAAGCCGCGCGCAGTTGCCTGCACGGCGCGGCCGACGCACCGGCCGCGACGACGATAGCGGAAGCCCTGCTGCGCGAGATCGACGCCAACTTCGACCCGCATTCGATTCCGCCCGAACTCGCCGCCGAGCGCGCGCGGCTGGTCGAACGGGTCGCCGCGCCGACATGAAGTGGCGCTGGCGCGCAGAGGCCGACCCGCCCGCGCCGCAAGGCGCGATCGGGATCGGCGCGGCGGCGCAGGGCCTGCTCGATGCGCTCGCGCGCGTCGACGCGCGCATGCGCGAGGCGCTGATGCTGACCGCGAACGCCGATGCCGTCATCGTCACCGGCGCCGACGAAGCGCTGCCGTGGAGCGACGGCGTGGCCTATATCGCGCCGCGCCAGGAAGCGCCGGCGCTGTGGCTGCCGACGACGCAGCGCCCGGACCTGCCGCTGGATTTGCTGCTGCGCGCGATCGCGCGCCGGCATCGGCAGTCGCCGCTGCTGCTGTGGCCCGAGCCGATGCAGATCGTGCCGCTGCACCGGGCGCTGCCGGCGAGCGACGCGCTGATCGCGCAGATCCGCGCGCACTGGCGGAGCTGAGCCGATGCGGGTACCCGAGGCGCTCAAACCCTGGCGGCCGTGGCTGGACTGGTTCGATGCCGAGATCGTCGACCTGCTCGGCGATCTGCTGTTGCGCCTGCACCCGATGCTCGGTGCGTTCCGGATGCGTGCCCAGCGCGGCGTGGCCGAGCCCGAGGGCATCGACGATCTGCGTCGGCGCGGCCATTACGAGCGCCTGTTGCTCAGCGAGTGGGCGCTGGCCGACGAGGTGCCGGAAGAATTCGACCGCCGCGCCGCCGGCGGCGAGCATCTGTTCCTGTCGCCGAAACTGGTCGCGCGCGAAGCCGATGCGCTGACCGTGGCGGTGTTCGACACCGGCCCGGGCCAGCTCGGCGCGGCGCGCCTGGTGCACGTGGCGATGTGGATCCTGCTGGCCGAACGCGCGCAGGCGGCGAAGGCGCGCTTCGCCTGGGGCGTGCTCGGCGCGCCCGGCGTGCTGCATCCGGCCGACGCGCCCGAACGTCTCAAGCAATTGCTACAGGCGCGCAGCCTGACACCGGGCGGCCCCGCTTCCGACAGCGCGGGCAACGCACAGGCCGCGCGCGACCATCACGAACGCGAGTGGCGGCGTGCGCTCGACGAAGCCGATCCGAGCCCGGGCGAGCGCTGGTCGATCGGCGCGCATGCGGCCGGCTATGGTCTGGGCCATCGCGTCGACGTTGCGCGTGCCGGCGAGCAACAGCTCGCAGTGACCATCGCCTCGCGCCAGGCGCGGCGCGAACTGCGCCTGACCTTGCCGTCGCCCGAGCGTTCCAGCGCCTTGCTGCGCGGCGAATTCGAGCGCGTCGAGGTCTCGCGCCTGACCGAAGTCGCTACCGGCGCGCGCGGCCAGGGCAAGTTGTCGCTGAAGCAGCCACCGTTGATCTCCTGGGGCGGCCGCCACATCGCCGTGCCGCTCGCCGGCGAGAGCGCCGCCCATGTCTATCGTTTGCCCTCCAGCGCCGTGGCGCGCTTGGCGCCGCCGAAAACCACGCGCTGGGGCAAAGGCAAATCGCTGCTCGCCGCGACCCTGACCGAGCGCCATTTCGCCGGGCTGATTCCGCTGTCGCAAGGGTTGGAGGGCTGGCAACTCGAGGGCATGGGCCGGCTGCCGTTGCCGCCGCAGGGCGATCTCGATGTCACTACCGGCACGGCGCGCCTGCTGCCTTGCGTGTTTTTCAATCGCGGTGCGGGTTATCGGCGCCTGTTGCTGCTTACGAGCCAGCGCAAACTGCTGTCGTGGACGTCGCAGGGATCCGAGCCGAGCGCGTACGAGGTCGTGGGCGAGCAGGTGCTGGCGATCGCGCGTACCAGTGCCACGCAGGCGGTGTACTTGCGCTGCCACGATGGCCGCCTGCATCTGCACTCGAGTCTTCACGCCGAAGCTCTGGATTGCATCGCCTTCCAGGGCCAAGCCCGTAGCGCTTTTCTGAGCGGCCGCTGTTCTCTCGACAGTTGGCAGGGCGGCTGTTGCGTCGAGCAGATCGTCGGCGGTCACGGCGGCGAACGCTCCAGCATCTGGCGGGTGTTCATGCGCACCGCCGAGCGCCCGGCGACCGAGTACGAAATCGTGCTGCCGGCCGACTGGAAAGTGGTCGGGCTAAGCCAACCCGACGGCGACGACATGGGTTTGATCGCCTTGCGTCCGGACCGCAAGGCGCTGCTGCGCATCGGCGCGCAAGAACGTTCGGTGCTGTACGAATCGCCGAGTCCGATCAGTACGGTCAGCGTCGCCGTCGACGCCGACCTGATCGCCTTGGTCGACCTGCAAGGCCGTTTGGTGGTGTTGCGCGACGGCGCGCGAAAGATGCTCGTCTACACAGGGGGAGACGATGGCTGAAACGAACGATAAGGTGGAGGCGCAGGCCGATGCGACGGTCCGCTATCCGGTCTGGCGCGGCTGGCAACCCGTCGCCGGATTGTGGTTCGGCGCCGACTGGCTGGCGCCGGAACGGCGCGCCGAACGCATTCTGCAAGCGTGGACGATGGGCTGTCGCGCCTGGCGTTTCGACGACGGCGACGTACTCTGCTTCGAGCAGGCGCGGCCGATGCAATGCAGCGAAGCGGCCGGCGTGCCTTTGTGCCGCATCGGTGCGCACGGGCTGTACGCAGGGCCGTTGACCGCCGACGAACTCGCCGCGCTGGCGCCGGCCGACGTGCAACTGGTGGTCGGCGGGCGCTTGCAGCCGCTGCACTTCGCCCAGGCGCAGGCGCTGGACCCTTCGCTGGTCATCGACATCGACGACTACGCCCTGCACGACACCTACGATGGCCGCTTCAGTCTGCGCGCGCCGCGCCACGACCGGCTCGCCGGCAAGCGCGTGCGCGAAGTGCTGGGCGACAGTGTTCCGCCGCCGAGCAAGGAGCAGGCCGAATTCCTGCGCCGTGCACACGGCGGTGTGGGCACCGAGGCGCCGCCGAGCTTGCGCGAACGCGTCACCGGCACCCGCGACGGCATGGCCGATTGGCTGTTGCGGCGTTTTCCGGGCTTGTCGGGCGAGCCGGGGCAGGCGCGCAGCGGCCACGCCACGCAGACGCGCAACGGTGGCGCCGGCACCTTGCGCGCACGCGCCGCGCCGCGCGCGCCGCAGGCCTGGCGTTCGGCCCTGGTGCGTTTCGCGATGGCGAGCCGCGCCTCGAAACTGATAGGCATGCGTCAAGGCGCCTACCTGCGCCGGATGATGGCGCAGTTCGAAAAAGGCGATCTCGGCGAGGCGTTGCGTAATGCCTTGCCGATCGACGGCCGCGGCGATTCGCTGGGCCAGGCTTTCGGTACACCGGGCCGGCGTGGCGACCTCAGTCTCGGCGGCGATCGTCATGCATCGACCGACATCAATCTCGGCGACTACGAGCGCGAGCACCTGCGCAAACTCTATCGCCAGGCTTTCGACAAACTCGACCGCCAGGGCCAGGTCGACGAAGCCGTGTTCGTGCTCGCCGAGTTGCTCAACGCGCGCCAGGAAGCGCTGGATTATCTGGTGCGCCACCAGCGCCATGCGCAGGCGGCCGAGCTTGCGCTCAGCTGGGATATGCCGGCGGAAACCATCATCCGTTTGCTGATGCTGTCCGGCGACAGCGAGCGCGCGATCCTGGTCGCGCGTCGCGACAATGCCTTCGCCGCGGCGATCGCGATGTTGGAAAAAGACCACCCCGAGCACGCAGGCAGGCTGCGCCGCGAATGGGGCCAGGCGCTGGTTGAGCGGGGGCAGTGGTTGGCCGCGGTCGATGCGGTCTGGCCGGAGCCGGAACTGCGCGAGCAGGCCGGACGCTGGCTGCTCGCAGCCGAGGCCGCAGGCGACGAATTGTCGGCGCGCGCTTTGGTGCAGCGCGCGACTCTGTTGCCCGACACGATCGAACACTATGCCGAGCGCATCGCGGTCCTGGCCGATCCGGCGTCGCCTGCGTTGCCGCGCGCGGCCCTGGCCGAAGCGCTGCTCGCCGCCAAGGGCAACGGCAAGGCCTTGCGCATGCTCGCCACCCACGTGTTGCCGGCGCTCGCAGCCGATCGCGCTGCGTGCGCGAACGATCTCGACCGCCAGCAATTGGAGCGCCTGCTGAAATTGTCCGGCGACCCCTGGCTGCGCGCCGATCTGCCGGCCTGGGGCGTGCCGGCGGTAGCCGGGCGCAAGCTGTGGGAGAGCCAGGGCGAGCAACGCTGGCAGGCGCCCGCGGCCGGGTTGCATGCCGCGCACGACGTCGTCGCGATCGGCGAGGGCCGCTATCTCGCCGCGCTCGGCGAAGCCGGCGTCGCGGTCATCGACCGTCACGGCCGCAGTGTCCGTCGTTATGCGGTGCCGGCCTACAAGTTGGCGATCGCCGACAGCCTGCAGGTGGCGTTGGTGATCGCGCCGCGCGAGGCGGTGTCGCGCATCGCACGGCTGGATCTGGCCCATCACGAGATCGCCGATCTCGGGGTGATGCCGATCCAGTTCGCCGCCGACCGTTACGACGGCATCGCCTGGTCGCTGGTGTCGAACGACCGCCTGCTGGTGGTCGACGCGGCGCGGCCGTCGCTCGATGTGTTGTGGAGCGTCAGCGAGCCCAACAGCCGGGTGATCGCGGCGGAGTATTTCGCCGCCGACGAGTTGTTCCTGATCCAGGACGCGCGCGGCGCGAGTTGCTGGCATTACCGCTTGCCGCGGCGCGCCCTGCGTTCGCGCGACGCCGTACCCGAGAGCCTGGAACAACGCTTGCGCCTGCACCCCATCACCGGCGCGCAATTGCTCGATGTGTCGGCCGACGACGACGGCATGTTGTTGGCGTACTCGTGGTCGAACTATCGGCGCAGCGTGCAGTTGTCCGCGCATGCACTCGGCAAGCTGCGCGACTGCAGCATCAAGTCGCTCGCCAACGGCTTCCTGGTCGGCCTGTACGGCGAGGAGGCGATGCGCTTCCACTTGGTCCGCTTCAACGACGCGGCCTCGCTGGCGGCGATCGATTGGCCGTACGGCGCGGCGGTGTCGGTGCGCGAGCAGGACGGCCGCCTGCTGATGTACGACGACCAGGGCCGGGTGTTGGACATCGACACCCAGCGCAGCCAGGTGCATGGGCTGTCCTTGCTCTGAGGTTGTGCGGAGACGGCAGACAACGAAAAAGCCCGGCTTGCGCCGGGCTTTTCCTTATCGCTCATCGCAGTTCGCTGTGTGCCGCCTCGATCAGGGAAACACCTTGATCTGTTGGTCGGGCTTGCGCTGCATCGCGGTGCCGGCCTTGCAACCGAAGGTCTCGCCGAACGCGGCCAGGTTCGACAGCGGCACGTTGGTGCGCCACTGGCCCGGGGCATGGATGCCCGCGGCCGAGCGCTGCGCGGCGACTTCCGGGCTCAGCTGCTGCGCCCACAGACCGGCCCAGGCGCGGAAGAAGGCCTGGTTGGCGTCCTTGCTCGCCGCCGGCGACGCGGCGCGGAACGCCGACCACGCCAGTTCGACGCCGGCCTGGTCGGCGATGGCGACTTCGCGGACCTGGTTGCCGTTGACCTTGACCCCGCTCAATCCCGGATAGGACTCGGCGCTGTACTGCGCGGCGACGCGGCCGGCGAGCGCGTCCCAGGCCGAGACTTCGGCCGGGGTCCACCAGTCGCGCACTTCCTGCTTGGCGTTGACGTAGCGGCCGCGGCTGTCGAAGCCATGGGTCAGTTCGGCGCCGACCAGGGCGCCGTAGGAGCCGTACTGCGCGGCCTCGGGCTTGCTCAGGTCGAGCACCGGCGCCTGCAGCATCGCCGCGGTCACGATCAGGCGGTTCTGGGCGATGTCGTAGGCCAGCGACGGCTCCTGCGGCAGCACGTCCCAGCGACGGTCGGCGTTGCCGCGGCCGATGCGTTTCATTTCTTCGCGGTGGCGCCAGGTCGAGGCGATCAGCATGTTGCTGCCGAAGCTGCCGCGGCCCATCGGTTGAACGGTGTAGTCGAGATCGCGCTTGGGCGTGCCGACTTCGATCTTGAGCTTGCCGAGCTTGGCGCGCGCTTCGTTCTTGACCGCGTCGCTGAAGCGGGTGTCGGCATCGATGGCCTTGCCCACGGCATCGCGCAGTTGCCCGGCGATCTGTTCGGCGCGCGCGTCGGTCGCGGCCGGCAGGTAACGCGCGGCGTACTCGTGGCCGACCATCGGGCCGGCGGCGAGGGTGATCGCGTCGAGCACGGCCTGCTGACGGGGCGCCGGCGCGGCGTGGCCGCGCAGCACGCGGCCGCGGAACTCGAACTCGGCGTCGCGGAACGGCTTGGCCAGATAGGGCGCCATCGAATCGCCCACGCGCCAGCGCAGATAGGTCTTCCACTGGTCCGGCTTGAGGCTGCCGAGCAGCTTGTCGAGTTCGGCGAACAATTGCGGGTTCGCCAGCGAGACGCTGTCGTCGGTGACGCCCTGGGCCTTGAGGAAGGCGCCCAACTGCAGGTTCTTGTACTGCTTGGCCAGGGTCGCGACCGCGACCGGGGCGTAGTTCGCGCGCGGGTCGCGCAGGTCCGGCAGCGACTTGGATGCGCGGGCGATGCGGGTTTCCAGATCGATCACGAACAGCGACTCGGCCGCCAGCTTGTCCTTGGACGTGCCGGTCAGAGTCAGGATCTTCTGCACGTAGTTGTTGTAGTGGCCGAGCAACTGACGGGTATCGGCGTCGCTGCGGGTGTAATAGGCCGGGTCGGGCAGGCCGAGGCCGCCCTGGCTGAAGTAGCCGATGTGGCGCTCCAGGTCCTGCAGGTCGATGTCGGCGCCGAAGTTGAAGGCCACCGGGATGCCGACCTGGTGCAGCGCGGCGATCGAGGCCGGGATCTCCTTGGCCTTCTTGATCGCGTTGATGCGGCCCAGCAGCGGGGCGATCGGCTGCGAGCCGTCGCGCTCGACCGCGGCCTCGTCCAGGCCGCTGGCCCAGAAGTCGCCGAGCAGCTTCTGCACGTTGCCCTGCGGCGCGGTCATGGCGCTGTTGAGCAGCTCCAACTGTTGCTTGCGCGCATTGGCGGCGAGGGTTTCCAGCGAAGACACCGAACCGGCGCCGGACAAGGGGTTGCTGCGCAGCCAGTCGGCGTTGGCGCTGGCGTAGAAGTCGCTGCAGGCCGATGCGGCGGCGGGCGCCTTGGGCTTGGCGGCGGCCTTCTTCTTGGCGGCATCGGCGGTCGGCGAGGCCAGGCCGGCAATCAGGCTGAGGGCGAGGGCGCAGGCAAGCGGGCGTAGGGTCGACATCGCGTATTCCATCCTGGGGATGCGGGAGTTTAACAACTGCGCCGGCGACGGCGATGAACGGGTTTGGCGGTTGGGGGATGGAGGGTGCGAGGCCGTCATCCCAACCCGTGCCCCGGCCCGAACGCCTGGCGTTCGCGAACGCGCGAGCCAATGGCTCGCAAGCGGCGTTCGCTCACCCCAA
>NZ_JBQEOE010000039.1:52777-57926 GCF_052045105.1 Lysobacter sp. 22409
CCCTCAGGCCGCGCCGCGATGGATCACCAGATCACCACCTGCTTGTCGCCCTCGCGGACCATCGGCTGGCCCGGCTTGCACGAGAACGCGGCGGCGAAGGCCGGCAGGTTCGACGGCGCGCCGATCGCGCGGAAGTTGGCCAGGGCGTGCTCGTCGGTCTGCAGACGCACCTTCATCTCCTCGGCGGTGAAGTTGCGGCGCCACACCGTCGCCCAGTTGAGGAAGAAGCGCTGGTCGCGGGTGAAACCGTCGGTCTTCGGGTCCGGGGTGTCGCCGGCGGCCTTCTTCATCGCGTCGTAGGCGGTGGTCAGGCCACCGAGGTCGGCGATGTTCTCGCCGAGGGTGTGCTTGCCGTTGACGTGCTGGCCCGGGGCGGCTTCATAGGCGTTGAATTGCTGGATCAGCTTGTCGGTCAGACCCGAGAAGGCCTTGGCGTCGCTCGGCGCCCACCACACTTCCATGTTGCCGGTCGGTCCGAAACGCGAACCCTGGTCGTCGTAGCCGTGGGTCATTTCGTGCCCGATCACCGCGCCGATGCCGCCGTAGTTGGTGGCGTCGTCGGCCTTCGGATCGAAGAACGGCGGCTGCAGGATCGCGGCCGGGAACACGATCTCGTTCTGCAGCGGGTTGTAGTAGGCGTTGACCATCTGCGGCGGCATGCCCCATTCGGTCTTGTCGACGGGCTTGCCGATCTTGCCCAGGTTCCACTTGTAGTTGAACTCGTTGGCGGCCTTGACGTTGGCGTAGTAGCTGTCGCGGCTGGTAGCCAGGCCGTTCCAGTCGCGCCACTTGTCCGGGTAGCCGATCTTGGGCGTGAAGCTGGCCCACTTCTCGATCGCCTTCTTCTTGGTGTCGGCGCTCATCCAGGCCAGGTTCTCGATGCGCACCTTGAGGGCTTCGCTGAGGTTCTTGACCAGGGTCTGCATGCGCTCCTTGGATTCCGGAGTGAAGGCGACCTTGACGTACATCTGGCCCAGCGCTTCGCCGGCCTGGCCTTCGATGGTGTCGAGCACGCGCTTGCCGCGTTCCTTCAGTTCCTTCTGGCCGCGCAGGGTCTTGCTGTAGAAGTTGAAGTTCTCTTCGACGAAAGCGTCCGACAGGTACGGCGAGGCACCGTCGATGGCATGGAAGCGCAGATAGGCCTTCCACTGGTCGGCCGGGACGTCGCCGATCATCTTGCTGACTTCCTGGTGGAAGGCCGGCACGGCGAGCGAGAACATCTTCGGCAGGGCCACGCCCTGCGACTCGAAGAACTTGGTCCAGGAGAAGTTCGGCGTCAGCTTGTCGGCGTCGGCCGGGCTGACCGGGTTGTAGTACAGCGAGACGTCGCGCGACAGGGCTTCGCGCGACTTCGAGGCCTTGGCCAGGCGGGTCTCGAACGAGATCACGTCCTTGGCCTGCTTGGCGGCGTCGGCTGCCGGCGTGCCGCCGAGCTCGAGCACCTTGGCGATGTGGGCCTCGTACGCGGCGAGCTTGTCCTTGTGCTTGGCGTCGGAGTAGTACGGCGTGTCCGGCAGGCCCAGGCCGCCTTGCGAGGCGTAGGCGATGTTGTTGGCCGAATCCTTGAAGTCGGCTTNCGCCGAAGCCGAACAGCGGGTTGTCGCCGGTGGCGGCGGTCGTGCGCAGGTAGTCGGCGATCTTCTCCGCGCTGTCGAGCGCGTCGATCTTGGCCAGGTCGCCCTTCAGCGGTTCCAGGCCCTGGGCGTTGATCTTGGCCGCGTCCATGCCGGTCGACCACAGGTCGCCGACGATCTTCTCCACGCCGGTGGCCTTGCTGTCGGCCGCCGCTTGTTCGGCGATCTGGCGCTGCACTGCGGTGGAACGCTCATCGAGCATCTCGAACGCGCCCCACGAGGTGCGGTCGCCCGGGATGGCGTTGGCGGCGAGCCACTTGCCGTTGACGTATCCGCCGAAGTCGGTGCAGGCGTCCTTGGTGGTGTCCAGGTCGGCGACGACGAAGCGGTTGACCGGCGGCAGCTTGCTCTCGTCGAGCTTCAGCGCACTGGTTTCGGCGGGCTTGTCGGCGGCGGCCGGCGCGGCCGGGGCAGGGGTTTCCTGCTTGCCGCAGGCGGCCACGACCGTGGCGATGGCGAGGGACAACAGCAGGACTTGCGGTTTTTTGAAGGTCACAGCGGGCTCCAGCCGGAGAGGCGTTGGCGAAATACGAATCGGGAGTGTGGCGGATTTCGGACCGGCGCTGCTCGGCCTTTCCCGGATCACGGGCGGACGATAGTCCCGTTCCCGGGCCGGGAAGGGTGTCGAAGGTCATGTGGGGTGGCGCGAATTCGTTCAGTTTTGCCCGGTTTGTGCGGCCACTGCGCCGATTCCAGCGGTTCGCGCCGGACCCACCGCGCTGCGCCGACACTCGGCCGGGCGCGGCGCTCGCCGGAAGGCACACATTGCTCGCCGGGACCTTCCCAGGGGCCATGCTAGCGTTCGCCTTTGTCGATAGATGCGGAGTGCATTGCATGCGAGTCCATTTCCACGGTGCGGCCGGCGAAGTCACCGGTTCCCTGCACGAGGTCGAGGCCGGCGGCCATCGCATCTTGCTCGATTGCGGCATGATCCAGGGCAGCCCCGAAGCCGAACAGCGCAACTTCGATCCCTTCGCGTTCGACGTCGCCGCGCTGGATGCGTTGGTGATCAGCCACGCCCACATCGACCACATCGGCCGGGTGCCGTTGCTGGTGCGGCGCGGTTTCCGCGGGCCGATCTATGCCCAGGCCGCGACGGCCGACTTGATGCGCATCATGCTGCTGGACTCGGCGTCGATCGCCGAAAGCGAAGCCGAGCGCAGCAACCGCCGGCGCTCGCAAGGCCAGCCCGAAGCGCTGCCGCTGTACACGCGCGAAGACGTCGAGGCGACCATGCAGCGGGTCGAGCCGTTGCCTTACGACAGCCCGCGCACGATCCTGCCGGGCGTCGAAATCGAGTTCCGCGAGGCCGGCCACATCCTCGGCTCGTCCGCGGTGGAATTGCGCGCCGAAGGCAGAACGCTGGTGTTTTCCGGCGACATCGGGCCGAAGGGCACGCCTATCCTGCGCGACCCGGCGCCGATCGCGCAGGCCGACCTGGTGCTGATGGAATCGACTTACGGCGACCGTCTGCACAAGGACCGCGCCGAAACCATCCTCGAACTCGGCCGCATTCTCGAACGGGCCTGGAACGACGGCGGCAACGTGCTGATCCCGGCGTTCGCGGTCGGCCGCAGCCAGGAACTGTTGTACTGGTTCGCCAAGTACTGGGACGAGTGGAACCTGTCGCGCTGGCAGATCTTTCTCGACAGCCCGATGGCGGCCAAGGTGGTCGCGGTCTACGACCGTCATGCCGACCTGTTCGACGAAGACGCACTGCAAGTGTGGAAGGAAAAACCCAACCCCTTCCAACTCCCGAACCTGCGCCTGACCGCGAGCGCCGAAGAATCGATGGCGATCAACCGCATCGAGCGCGGCGCCATCGTCATCGCCGGTTCCGGCATGGCCAACGCCGGCCGCATCCTGCACCACTTCAAGCACAACCTCGGCAAGCCGCAGACCCATGTGGTGTTCGTCGGCTACCAGGCCGAAGGCACGATCGGGCGGCGCCTGGTCGACGGCGCGCAATGGGTGCGCATCCACGGCAAGGATGTCCGCGCCAACGCCCAGCGCCACACCATCGGCGGGCTGTCGGCGCACACCGACCAGAAGGGCCTGATCGAGTGGTACGGCCAGATCGCCGGTCATCCGCAGCTGGCCCTGGTCCATGGCGAAGACAAGGCGCGCGAAGCGCTGGCCGGGGAGATCGGCGAGCGCTACGGCATCGAGGTCAAGCTGACGCGGCCGGGGATGACGCTGGAGGTCTGATCGTCGCTGTGGCATGGCCGGCCGGCTGCGACTGGTCTGCCAGGCCGCAACTTCCGCGGCGCCCTATTCAGTTCGTTCAGGCGACGCCTGGGCCGACTCGCGAATCTGCCTAGCGCCCCTGGCTTGCGCTTTGACATGCAGCCCGCATGCGCTTAGTTTCCACCGGGTTGTGCTTGATGTTCCATTAGGACGTGCCGCTCGCAGAGCGGGCACAGCTGTCGGGCACGGGTGGGAACAGGGGGAGCGATGGGGAACCGTTTGCGCGTGCGCAATCCGGGCCAGGCGAGCTCGAATCCGAAATTCCGGCATACCGGAAGCCGCATCGCCTGCCTTCGAGCCGCCCTGGCGGCTGCCATCGTCGGTGCCGCCGCGGCCGGACCGGCGCTGGCTTCGGAACAGAACCCCGATGTCGATGCGGCGACGGGCACCCAGACGACCTATATCTCCGGATTGGTGCTGACCGCCGCGACCGGCGGCGGCGTGCCCGGGACGTCGTCTACCTCGATCACCGCAGGCGGACAGTCTTTCGGCGGCAATCCCCCCACCGCCTACGATCCGCGCATCGACCTGGTTTCCGAGACCTTCAATTTCCTTACCCCGGGCACCCTGGTCGTCGTGGCTGCAGGCGGGCAACAGGCCATGGGCACGCTGACCTATAGCTTCAGCCGTCCGGTGGTGAACCCGCGCTTCCATTTCGCCCGCCTCGGCGGCACCGGCGCCGGCGCTGGTTTTTCCTCGACCTTCATGACCGCGCCCGCGGGTTCGACCTGGACCGTGATCGGCGGTTTGTTGACCACCACGCTCGCGAATACGCGCTTGCGCGGTTCGTCCAATGCGCCCACGGTCGCCTGCGGCGACCCGGCGACCACCTCGGGTTGCGGCACCGCGCAACTCAACGGCACGTTCACTTCCATCCCGCTCGGGATCGGCATCGGCAACCCCACTGCGGCCACGCCCGGCGATCTGGGCGCGGACGGCTACGGCGTCACCATCACCGTCGACGAAGATTTCAGCGATGCGCCGACCAGCTACGGCATGGCCGGCCACGTCAATTCGGGCCTCACCCTCGGCGCCAGCCTGACGATCGACCCGACCCTGCCGTTGACGATTCCGAACGGCACCGCCTACATCACGCCGGCGCCGGCGACCAGCCCGCGCGCCAGCACCAACGCCGCCGGCGACACCGACAATGCCTTCGCCTCCTTGCCGATCGTGGGCGTCGGCACCTACAGCCTGTCGGTGCCGGTGGCCGGCTTCCAGACTGTCTCAGGCGCCTCGCCGCAGTTGTGCGGCTGGATCGACTTCAA